>NZ_CAWMYC010000143.1:0-53570 GCF_963872035.1 Scytonema sp. HK-05 | reverse complement strand
AAATGTACCAGAAGCCTACACCATAGTTGTACCCAACTTGGTGTAGGTAGTTCACGATGGCTATAACTGGTTTAAGTGTTAGATATATAATACAATGTAATAATAGTTACTAATTTATTAAATTAATACATACTAATATTTAATCAAGCCTCTCTCAAAGGCATAGTTGAAATTTCATCAAAAGTTTGACAAGAAAAATAACGTGACAAATAACAGACAATTGATGAACATCTGCCAATACTAAGTATGGTTCAACAGCTATTATTTAATAAATAGCTTTCTTCCGATAGATGACAATAAGCATGCCTAAGATATAAGCATGAAAAAAGAGGGAGATGACATTAGACACCGACATCTAAAATAAATAAAGTCTGATGAAAAGAAGACGGTCAAATAATAATCAAAAGCTTATCAATTTAAAATAGAAGCTCTAGGTAAAAAAATAAACACAATGGACAAATTTTCTAGGAATAAATTAAAAACTCACTTATTGCTACCACTTATAGGAGTAGGAGTGGCATTTTTGACCGGCTGCTCAACAGGCTCATCCAGAAACGAGCAAGCTTCACAGGAAACTGCGACTGCTACTGCTCAAACAGTCCAAGAGTCAGTTCCGACAAATAACCGTCCTTTGGCACCGACTCCCGATGATACCAATTTTGTGGTTGCCGTTGTCAATAAGGTAGAACCTGCAGTAGTGCAAATTAATACTTCCAGAACTGTCAGAAGGCAAGTCCCAGAAATATTTAACGATCCATTCTATCGGCGGTTTTTTGGTCAACAGGTACCAGTACAGCCTCAACAGCGAGTTGAGCGCGGTGTGGGGTCTGGTTTTGTAATTAATTCTAATGGTCAGATTCTCACAAATGCTCACGTCGTTAACAATGCTGATACAGTGACGGTTTCGTTTTCCGATGGTCGCACTGTTCAAGGAAAAGTCTTGGGACAAGACACTGTGACTGATATTGCGGTTGTGCAAGTTCCAGGAAATAACCTACCAACTGTAGAACTGGCAAAATCTGAGCAGGTTCAGCCAGGACAGTGGGCGATCGCCATTGGTAATCCTTTAGGTTTGCAAGAAACGGTAACAGTAGGCGTTGTGAGTGCAACTGATCGTTCGATTAGTGATATCGGTTTATCTGATAACAGCGTTGGCTTTATTCAAACTGATGCAGCCATTAATCCTGGAAACTCTGGCGGACCACTGCTAAATGCTCGCGGTCAAGTTATTGGGGTCAACACAGCGATTATCCAAGGTGCTCAAGGGATAGGCTTTGCGATTCCCATCGATACAGCTCAACGAATTGCCCAGCAATTAATTACTCAGGGCAAAGTTGAACATCCCTTCATAGGAATTCAGATGGTATCCCTCACGCCTGAAATTAAGCAACGGATTAACAGTCTTGCTAACAGTAACGTCCGTGTGCAGGCAGACAGAGGTATTCTAATTGTCCGCGTTGTTCCTGGTTCTCCGGCTGACACAGCCGGACTACGTCCAGGAGATGTCATTCAACAAATCAACAATCAACCTGTCACCACAGGCGATGCCGTGCAGCAGTTCATTGAGAAAAGCGGGGTAGGTGCAAATGTGCAAATGCAACTCCAACGCAATGATAAAACTTTGCAAGTCACAGTACAACCTGGACCGCGGCCAGCAACTACACAGTAGTTTTCAAAACTTATACTTTAGCCTCATTATCTTCAACAGTGGTATGAGGCAAACCATTGTCCACAATTTCTTGTGTATCTTGTTTGTGACTGTCTTTTTTATCTCCCCACCAGTTATTGAGGACATCCTTGACCAAAGCTTCTTTGATCCAAATTTGCAACACAATCACTAAGGGAATAGCAAGGAATAGTCCTAAAAATCCAAAAAATGAGGAGAAAACGACCACTGCTAACAAGGTCACCGCTGGCAGCAAAGAGACCTGAGACCTCATAACTAAAGGTACAACAATCAGGCTTTCAACCTGCTGAATTCCAAAGTACAACGCTACTACTGCGGCTGCTTTCCAAGGTGCATCAACCAATGCCAGCAGTAGGGGTGGAATTAAACTCAATGTAGGACCGACATTGGGGATAAATTCTAATAATCCTGCTAAAACAGCATTGACTAGTGGCAGTCGTACCCCCAAAATTAACAATCCAACATAACTTAAGCAGCCAATGAGCAACATAGTCAAGAGTGTGCCTTTTATCCAACCTACTAAAGAGGTTTCACACTTAGACAGAATTTCATCAACTCGCCGACGGTAAAACGCAGGAAATAGCAGTGTAAACCCCCGTCGATATGGCGAGGGGTCTATTAATAGCATGATGGTTAAAACCAAGAACAGCAAAAAGGTAACAACAATATTCAGTGACCTACTGATGATGGCGAAAAAGTTATTAACTAACCCACTTAACCAACTTTGCAAACCTTGAGTCAAAGTCCTTAAACCACGGATATTTTCTAACCATTGCTCTGGAATCGCATTTTGTAGCCAGTTATTCCACGAGCGCATTCGTTCTAATGTCTGAGGCGCAAAGTCGCTAAATTGTTGCAATTGGTCAACAATTTGCGGCACAATCAATGCCAAAAATCCTACTACAATAGTTAGTACAAGAACAACTGAGATGCCAACAGCAACACCTCGCTTGATGCGATATCTTTGTAAAAATTGCACAACCTGGTTTAAGACTGTTGCCAAAACGACAGCTGCAAACACCACTAAAACGATTTGCCGGATTTGCCACAAAATGTAAACAGATGTGACAAGGACAAATATGCCGATCCATTGACCGAATCGCACAACTGTGCCTCCATATTTTTGCTATTTCCAGCAATTGTGCTGAATATTTATGCTTTTAAACTATCTCTTGTCTTCCTCTTTATAAAAGCCACTAAAAGGCTGATTTTAGAAGAGAAGAAATTTATACATCTTTAGATAGATGAAAATTTTGCAGTTTTTTTAAGCTCAAAACAATGGAAAACAACCGTCCCAGCAACACAATCATTAACGTTTTTTTATTAGTTGTAGCAATTCTAGCTATATACCTCCTAGGCACGTTCATCTTTTCGGCATTTCAACATAGAAACCAAGACACGAATGAAAAGATTTCCACGCATACAGTGCAGCAGGATATGAACTTGTTAGCATTTCTTCATCATTAAAGTGGCAAATAAATAGTGAAACAAGCTCCTTCACCAAACTGACTCGTAGCAGTGATGTTACCTCCGTGAGCTTCAATGATACGCTTTGCGATCGCCAAGCCTAACCCAACTCCTGGACCTTTGCGCGAGCGATCGGCGGTGTAGAATTGCTCAAAAATATGCGGGAGGTGGCTCTGTTTGATTCCTTGTCCTTGATCTCGAATGGTGACAACTGCCTGTTTACCTTGTTTGTACCCTGTAATGAGTATTTGAGAATTTGGGGTTGAGTGCTTAATGGCGTTATCCACTACATTGAGCAAAGCTTGCAGAAGTCGTTCTGAGTCGCCCTGTATTTGCAACTCAGCCACGTTCACCTGCGCTGAAATTCGCGAATTTTGCATTCGCGATTCTACAGCTCTGACAGCACGGCTGATCAAGCTATTAAGTTGTACATTCTGCTTTTCCAGGAGTGTCACTCCAGCTTCCAACCTTCCTAAATCCAGCAAATCATTAATTAACCGCGATAGCCGTTTGGTTTCGTCTTCGACATTTTGAAAAAAGCGATGTCTGACGACAAGCCGCTCCGCGTCTACGCTCACTTTCGGATCGCTAGCAGCACCGTTACGAAGAGCTTCAACTGTTACAAAGACATTACTGATTGGTGTGCGCAGTTCATGAGATACGTTTGCCAAAAAAGCCCTTCGTTCCTGATCCAGCGAAGCCAAGCGTTCGCTCATGCGGTTGAGTTCAAGTGCTAACTGATCCAGTTCGTTGCTCTGACGGATCTCAAGCTTATCCCCAAAATGCCCGCTTCCCAGCCGAATAGCAAAGTTCTTCATTGTCTGAATTGGACGGGATATGCCACGCGCCAGCCACTCACTAATCAAAGCGCACAGAAGAAGCGTCAAAAGCAGCGTTCCCAGTACAGTCCAGAGGATGGTAGAAAATTGCCTTTGATACTGTTGCAGGGTGACAGACATCCGCAACGCACCCAACAACCGACCATTACGCACAATTGGTCTAGCGATATATAGTCTGTCATCATTGGTCAAAACACCTTTTGCCATCCCCTGTTCTTCTCGATTTTTGATTGCAACGCTGACGCCAGCCACTTCCAACCAGTTCGTCACTTGTCGGTCTTCCTGAGGGCTAGATGTGGCGATGAGTTGACCATTTGTATTAAAAACTCGTATTGTAATGGTTTCTGCTGCACCATAGCGCATGACTAATATCTGCGCTCGTTTTAGGTCATCTTTTTCCAACGCGTCAGCAACACTCTCACCAATAGCAGTACTCCAATTCTGCAAATCTGCCTGTCTCGTTCTTGTGAAGTAAGCATGGAACGACCAGAGAATGTATCCTGCCATGAGCGAGGTTCCCAAGGCTGTCAGCAGCAGGTAAGTCGCCAACAGTTTGGTGTGAATAGAATTCCTTTTGAAGTGCGGTATCCAACCCATTATTAATTATGATTGCTTTTGGGAGGGACGACGCAACACTGCCTTGATGCGTGCCAAAAGTTCACGAGTGTTGAAGGGTTTCGTCACATAATCATCAGCACCTGCTTCTAAACCCCAAATTTTATCGGAGTCTTGGTCTTTAGCAGTCAGCATCACAATTGGTACATCTCTTGAAAGCTCGAATCCGCCAACAAACTTCCATACCATCGACTTCTGGTAGCATCAAGTCTAGTAGAATTACGTCTGGCACCTGCTTGTGGAACTGTTTAATAGCACTGTGACCATCTGCTGCTGTTGTTACGGTATAGCCTTCTTTTTGTAATGTATAGGAAAGGCTTTCGCGCAAAGGCTCTTCATCATCGAAAACTCCTGGGTCTGAAACCCCGTCCTTCGTTTGACGGCTTTATATTTTTGAACCATTACCGCCTTGGGGTTACTTAATACCGTGTACTTTTGCGTTGTACTTTCGTTCGGGCAATTGCGAACTAATATCTTTCACCCTGTACGCATAACGGTTTTGCTCCGTAGAGCCTTCCCAAAAGGGAGTGATGTTAGCCTAGACAATGTTATTGGTCGGTACTATATCGAAGACACTGGCTTAACCCTGTACACCTGTTTAATCCTCGATTTCTAGAGCTACAGACTGGCTGCGCATCCGTAGGTAGGAACTTAAACACTTACCAATAACGTAGTACTCAAGGTACTTACTCGGGTCAACTAATCCTAAAGGTTTGAGGCGCTTAAGCCCCTCGCCTTTAGGTAGGGGTGTTGACCTACCAGTAAGACGTGGGGCATCTCTGATTTACTGCTACTTCTGTTAATTATTTTTGCATACTGTGTGATTTCGCACTTCTTTCTAAAGAAACAAAATTTTGACTTTTCTTTTGACTTTTTACGAATAAAGTACCCAGAACTCAAAACACAGGAATCAGAATAGGTATAAAAGTTTTGAGTTCTGGGTTAAGGTTTAACAGTTACCAGTTATCAGTTATCAGTTATCAGTTATCAGTTATCAGTTTCATCCTTTGCATGTTTAAGTCCCCCACCAATTGGACCGAAAGCGTTGGTGGCGGGTTTAAATCCCCCACCAGCCCGAGAAAGCGTCACTGGTCACTGTTCACTGTTTTAAAGTCTCGCTCGAAATTCGGGGTTCAAACTCCACACCACTTGCGGTGTGGAGTCTATTCTGGGTTCTTTTGTTCTGTATTCTGGCTCCTTTTACTTTTAAGTTTTGACTTGTCAAGTTGCTTTCTGAGGGCGCTATTTTGTCTGAATTTTCTTTAAATCCCAAGTGTAACAACCAATTTTGTGCGGGACTCTAGAGAATCTTCCTATCCGATGACCTCTAGAAAGTTCATTATGCACCGCAGTTTTTATCTCTCTTAGTTGTTCAGCATTGAGTTCGCCATAAAGTCCAGTGATCACCTCAGCGACACTGAAGATTTTCCCTGAATTTCTTTGCAACAGTATGCAAATGGCATCAATCAAAAACTTACCTTCAAATTCAGGTAGCATCGGTACCCTTTTTGCCTTGGAAAGCAGGAAGGGTTTCTTCCTTTTAGGTTTGATACTGTTGGATTTGACCTTACCATTTGGTGGTGTTACTAAATTTAAATCCAGGGTGTAACAACCAGGTTCATCGGGAAAGGCTGCCCAGTAACCCTTTTCTTTGCCGTGTGTCAGGGAAGATTGCACGCGACTTTTGACAACTTTGAACACGCTAGGTTCTAAATCGCCAAAAAGTGAGCGCACAATGAAATCTATATGACAAACAGTCCCGATATGGTCTCGCAATATTTTTTCAATTGCTTGCATTCGAGTGAGAACTTGGTACTCGGGCAGCATTGGAACGTCCGTTCCAAGAATAGAGTTATCGTTGTTCTGTGTTTGTGTTTCCTGTTGTTGGGATAAAGCAGGTGCTGTAACGACTGTGTCTTCTGCGTCGGATGACTCTTCATCGACATCTATCTGTTGCTCGTCCTCAACAGCGAGTTCAGATTCGATCTTGTCTTGTTCAACATCATCGACATCTATCTGTTGCTCGTCCTCAACAGCGAGTTCAGATTCGATCTTGTCTTGTTCAACATCATCGACATCTATCTGTTGCTCGTCCTCAACAGCGAGTTCAGATTCGATCTTGTCTTCAACATCATCGACATCTATCTGTTGCTCGTCCTCAAGAGTGAGTTCAGGTTCGATCTTGTCTTGTTCAACATCATCGACATCTATCTGTTGCTCGTCCTCAAGAGCGAGTTCAGATTCGATCTTGTCTTGTTCAACATCATCGACATCTGTCTGTTGCTCGTCCTCGTCTGCGAGTTCAGGTTCGATAGCTTCTTGTTGGTCAACATTGGAAATCCTATCGAGCTGTTTTCGTGACAGGGAGTCGTGTTGGACAGGAGTGGGTGCAAAAGAGAACGTCTCAACGACAGCCGTGAGGTTGTCGCGTTTATTTACAGCAGACCAATTGGATAACAAAGCTTCTACATGAACAAGCTGCGATCGCGCTGTTTGCCATAAACGCTCATACTCACAAGCAAGAGCAGCATAGTAGTCTCTTAATTCCAACAGTGGCTCCAGCAAGGTTTGCGGCGGTGGCTCTAATTCCTTAATCATAGTCATATACCTTCAATTCAACCCAAATCGGTTTTACTTCTGTAGGTCATTGGTCTAGGCTTAGCTTTTTTAGGCTTCATTAACGATTTTTTAGATGGTTGAGGAGGACGACATTTTTCGCAATACAAGGGTCGAGGTCCGTAAGTTTCGCGCTTCGTAGGAATACCACATTCCTTACAGACAAAGTTGAAAACCCGCGTTTGAATCAGTCGTTTATGCGCTCTAACAGTGTATTCTCTAACAGAGACTAATTTACTTGCCATAATCAAGATTGGTGAATTTCTGTCCTAATCAATATAGCTATTTCAGCAGAGGTATTTGCATAAATATGACGCAAATAGCACGTTTTTGCCAATCATTCACGCGAGCTAAGCTTTTTGTGCTTTCTTGAGGCAAAACTTCCATTTCGTCAAGTGGGAAAGGCTTTCTCGTCGCTTGTGGAGACGAGGAATGGGTTTGTGAAAAACCCTCAAACACCCTTCAACTATGACAATATTCCTCACAAAGAGCGCTAGTGTTGTCACTCTAGCACAGCATCTAGCATTGACTCTGCCAATATGAGGCAAAGTCCAGATCTGTCTTTTCGGATAACGCCAGCCTTGGTGCAAGATTGCTTTGAAGAGTTCTTTGAGGGACTCTGATGGAGTGTAGAAATCAATACTACTAAGTAACACAGGACTTTAACTACAAAGATGCAAATTTATCTCTTATTTCAATTAAAGCATTGCTCATTGCCAGTTGGTTGCTTGAATGTCGAGTATCTAGAACAAAAAATAAATTCCACATTTGATCTGTTAACCTTAAATGCTACTGTTGGTGCAGATTTTAGACGACGTTAATGCACCATTAGCCATGTGCCCTGATTTGTGCTGTGTATTTAAACCTGTAAAGGTTTGCATACATTGTTGTCAGACTTTTGGCAGATGTTTACTTTTATCATCAGCCATATGGGCACAAAGCATTATACGGGAGTCGTGCTGCCTTTGCCGGATAATTGTGGAGATAAACTAATGAGTTTACATGGCGGCACAAACCAAGCCCAGTTTTTTAGGTGTCTCATCCCACTCGTACACCCAGCCCTCAGCAGAATTATAGCCCTACGGCATTCACGTTTGCAGAATTTATCGCAATAAAGAACCTCAATCACTGGCAAATTCATTTAAGAAAAAACGAAAATTATATGTTGATTTTAAATAAATATCACTTTTTGAGGAAGTTAATTGAGCCTATAAGCAAAAAAATAAAAGTGTTTTCCATAACCCTCTCTCTTCCTGGGAAAATTCGTTGAAAACTAAAAAACTCCCATTAACAAAAGTAGACATTTGCTATAAACTAGCAATCACCGAACGAGTAAGCAATGCCACGACCGATCAAGGAGGCAGCACAGAAACTGGGTCTGCAGATTTTTTGAACTCTAAGGCAACATAAACCAAATTTGTGGGAAGACTCAGATCTTGCACCTCCCCGTACAAACCCAGGGAATGTAAAAAGATACGCAATAAGGCTACCTGATTTTTGTTATCTTTTATCGCTAAATTAAGGGTTTTAGTTTAATACTGAGTTATTCAGTTACATCAAATTTCCTTGGTGCAAGATGTGAGAAGACAAAGATGAGCCTACGTAAGGAAAGATTGCACAGCCAGTAAACAATCGTTGATGGTTTGTTAATCCACGCACGCGTATTAGGACAGTCAGTTCCAGATGATCCGTGGTGATTCTAGTGCATGGAATCGTGGTTTCCAGTCCCTACATGACTCCGACTGCTAAGTTACAAAAAAGGCATCAGGCATACTGCGGGGTGCAGCGATGTTGGAAGTATTCATAAAAAATGCGCGTTGTGGGTATAAGGAACACGCTTGTTAAAAAGATTTGTGTCTGAACGCTATGGGAGGGAACACAAAGCCTCCGCAGCCTAAGGAACACGTTTTTAAACGTGTTCCTTAGGCTCACGCTGCCTTCTTCATGAATGGCAGACAAGCGGGATGGAAGGATGTCAAAAAGTCTCACTACTGAAAATACTGCAGCGGTTTGCGGTGCTCATATACTGAGAAAACCTAAGATTCAAACTAGATTGCTAGAATTAAAGTCGTAAATAGCACAATCCATTAGTATTAATCCTGACAGGGTGCTGCGACAATGAGCGCGGATTACGTTTGCAAACATTGCTAATGTGATTATTAAGCAGAACGTATGGTAGCATATCATCATCCTGGTAACAAAGTACACGTGACAGAATCACGCACTCGCGCCCTCCGGTGTAAATTGTGTGCTTCTAGCTCCGCCATTACCCTCAGTAATCCGTCATGAGAATATGACTAGGTTATTTGGGAAAAGCACGATTAAGAAAAAGCTCGGGAATATGCTAAGTGAATTAGCTATTCATCCAGGTATCGATACTTCGTATACGATGCTGAACTTCTGGCGGTTCAAGCTAAAAACATACGAAACCCACAGCGTCACCCGTTAGAACTCCATGGACACAATCCGGGGGTTCGCTTCAAAATCCTACACAAACAAAACTGCTGAATTTGGAATTGGTCGTGCAACAGGAAGACAAGTCAGAAACCTCTAATCGCATTTACCAGTCAGCTTTGAATCAAAGTGGAGTGACTCCAGAATTAACACATTTACGGCTTTTTAACCGCAGCACGATTAAATTATTCAAATTAGATGAAAAAGCCAGTCGCCCAGACATTTTGCTAGAACAGGTTCTGTCATGGACAGGTGGTCAGCCGTTTCTTACTCAAAAGCTTTGTCAATTGCTTGCTGAGTTTGAAGCTTTGATTGGTGCTGGTGAGGAAGCAGCAACAGTGCAGCAGATCGTGCAAACTCGCTTGATTAGTCATTGGGAAACTCAAGCCGCATCTGAGCATTTGAAAGCGATACGTTTCGGTCTTGTAAGAAATAAGCAATGTGATTCCCTATCGCTGCTGCAGCTGTACCAGCAAATCTTGTATCTGGGAGAAGTTCCAACTGACGGAAGTCCCGTACAAGCAGAACTGCTAAATTTGGGATTGGTCGTACAACAGGAAGATAAATTAAAAGTCTCTAACCGCATTTACCAATTTGTTTTTAATCAAAGTTGGATTGACCAAGAGTTAGCACGTTTACGACCTTTATTTAAATTAGATGAAAAAGCCAGTCGCCCAAACGTTTTGCTAGAAGAGGTTCTGTCATGGACAGGTGGTCAGCCGTTTCTCACCCAAAAACTTTATCAATTGCTTGCTGAGTTTGAAGCTTTGATTGGTGCTGGTGAGGAAGCAGCAACAGTGCAGCAGATCGTGCAAACTCGCTTAATTAATCATTGGGAAACTCAAGCTGCATCTGAGCATTTGAAAGCGATACGTTTCGGTCTTGTAAGAAATAAGCAGTGCGAACCCTCATCGCTGCTGCGACTGTACCAGCAAATTTTGTATCTAGGAGAAGTTCCAACTGATGGTACTCCAGTACAAGCAGAACTCGTGAATTTGGGATTGATTATACAACAAAAAGATAAGTTAAAAGTCTCTAACCGCATTTACCAATCTGTTTTTAATCAAAGTTGGATTGACCAAGAGTTAGCACGTTTACGACCTTTTACCCACAGCACGATTAAATCATTCAAATTAGATGAAAAAGCTAGTCGTCCGGATATTTTACTAGAAGAGGTCCTGTCATGGACAGGTGGTCAGCCGTTTCTCACCCAAAAGCTTTGTCAATTGCTTGCGGAATTTGAAGGTTTCATTGGTGCAGGTGAGGAAGCAGCAAGAGTGCAGCAGCTCGTGCAAAGCTTGATTAGTCATTGGGAAACTCAAGCCGCATCTGAGCATTTGAAGTCAATACGTTTCGGTCTTGTGAGAAATAAGCAGTGCGATCGCTCATCGCTGCTGCGGCTGTATCAGCAAATTTTGGTTCAGAAAGAAGTTCCAGCTGACAAGAGCCCGGTACAAGCAGAACTGGTGAATTTGGGATTGGTTGTACAACAGGAAGATAAGTTAAAAATCTCTAATCGTATTTACGAATCTGTTTTTCATTTGAATTGGGTGACTCAAGAATTAGAGAAAAGCCTTGAATCATCACCACAAAAAACCAGAAGTACTCAAAGTAAAGCAGTTCCAGAAAGTGCTTCCTTTGAGGGAACAAACACTATTTCCAATCCTAGAAACCCAGTTTTTCAACGGATTTGGGTTTTACTAGGAATAGTCGGTTTGGTCGTTCTTGGCGTTAATGTCATTCGCTTTAATTTTTTTAGGCAGCCAGAGGTGGAAACTCTTTTTCAACAAGCTAACGAATTATATTACCAAGGAAAATCTAAAGAGGCAATCACGAAATACAACGAGATTTTAAACATCGATAGTAACTACTACCAAGCTTGGACTAACCGAGGCTATGCACTAGGTAGCTTACAAGAATACAACAAGATGGTCGAATCCTGTTCTGCAGCAACTATCATCGAACCGAAGGCGGTGTATGCTTGGAGTTGCAAAGGAGAGGGATTACATAACCTCAAGCAATACGAGCAGGCGATCGCTGCTTTTAATGAAGCCATTGCCCTCGACTCGAAAGACCCTGTTTTCTGGATTAACAAAACTGAATCACTGCTAGCACTCAAGCAAACCGACAAAGCACTTGCAGCCATTGACGAAGCAATTAAACTTTTTGAACAGATTAAAGAAAAAGAAACTAGTAAGCGAAATTTATCGGTTGCTTTTAGCCATAAAGGTAAGGTGTTATCGCAAAAGCAAGAATACGCAGAAGCCCTGAAAGCCTATGACCAAGCATTAGCATACAATCCAAACTATTTTGCTGCTCAACGCGGTCGAGGTATAGCGCTTCAGGGCTTGAGGCGATACGATGAAGCAATTGCTCAATTTAACCAGATGGTGAATGGGTCCAAACTGACACAAGTTCAAAAAGCTGAAACTTGGTACTATCTGGGATTGACGCTGTGCCGAACATCTGAAGTCCAAAAGGGGCTTATCGCCTTTGAAGAAGCGATCAAACTCAAGTCAGATTATCCAGCAGCACAGAAAGCAAAAATTAACTGCACCCCATAATCTCATTAGAAGAACCACCAACGACGAGGTTTAGGTTTGATATCAGAGTAAATTCGACTGACAGTCCTAGCATCAGGAGGTTGTGCTTGCTTAAAATCGCTACCCAGGATTTTGTATAAAGCTTGAGAGGAGTTAACTGTTGAACCCAGGGTAAATAAAACCTGGGCACTCTCATGATCGCAACCGATGCCTCTGCGTTCTACAACGCACACGACAGATTTTGCATTGACTTTGTCATTTGTCAAGTAGTTTGCACGTTCTGTTTTGTAAAGAGTTTGCAAAGTCTTCGCTGTATTCTGGCAGTTCTGCACAGCATCTTTGGGTGAGAAATATTCAGGAAGGAAGCTGAGAATTGTAACATCTTTGCCTTTTCCCTGTTCGGTAACAGTAGCCATCACAGTTGGTATACTGCCGTTGGTGTTGCAGGTAACGTTCGGGGTAGTGGCTGTGGTGGGTTGAGTGAGTGATGCTACAAAGCCTAACGCCAACATCGGAGCTGTCCACGTAGTCGTTGTCCAAAATTGCCTTTTGTTCATGAGTTGACTTCCTGTCTTGACCTGAATTGACGGTTGAATATAGACTCTATAATGTTGTCTTTAGTTGATTTTACTTAGATTTAATATATAAATAGAACTTAGGTAAGTTTAAGTGAAGCTTACCATGATTTTAGAGCAAACAGGGTGCTAAAATTTACCATTTTTTTCGATCAAACAGGGTGCGATCGAATGAGTTTGAGTGTTATTTACTATTCTCCAAGAAAAAAAAGCACAAGTTGAAAGACACTGGCTCCTCTAGCTTTCAACTTCAAGCATCTAGTTGGTGCATATACTTACGGCTGCTTCTTTTGGTTGGATTCTGATACTAAGTCGCAATCAAGTTAATGTAGTGTAAGCGACTGGCTTGTGCGCGAAGGCAAGTGTCTCGTTTGAACGCGGGCTAGATGCCCGTACTACGGTTGTACAGTTTGATGTGCGACTTAGTATGCCTGCATATCCAAAAATAGACCTCACGGCGGATTGACCACTTCCACACATGAAAATATTTCTCCCTCTACTCTCCCCACTATTTTCAAAGGTGATACCAATTCAAAAAATGTTTGCGACAGATAACCGCACCCGCCCTATCGGGCACCCTCCCCTTGGCAAGGGGAGGGTTGGGGAGGGGTCTTATCCATGTGTTGCATTCTTTTTTCAAATTGGTATTACTCTGCGAATTTTAAGTGCTGCCAGTGTTTACCTCTACTGTTTACTAACCAGTAGCTTTGTTCAAGCGCAAATTTCTTCAGATGGAACTGTTCCAACCAATGTCGATCGCTCTGGCAATGTCTTTGAAATTACCGGAGGAACACAAGCTGGTAGCAATTTATTTCACAGCTTTAAGGAATTCTCTATTCCAACTGGCAGCGAAGCTTTTTTTAGAAATACAACAAATCTTAATAATATTAACTACATTATCAACCGGGTCACAGGTGGCTCAATTTCCAATATTGATGGATTAATCAGAGAAAATTACGGTGCCAATTTCATCTTGATTAATCCGAGTGGCATTAATTTTGGTCCCAATGCCCAACTGAATATTGGCGGTTCTTTTTTAGGTAGTACGGCGAGTAGCGTTAAGTTTGCTGATGGTGTGGAATTTAGCGCCACAAATCTTCAAGTTCGCCCTTTGCTGACTATCAGTGTTCCAGTCGGTTTGCAATTTGGGCAGAATCCGGGAACCATTCGGGTACAAGGTACGGGTCAGGGTTTCACTATTGCCGATCCCACCTTCTCGCCTGTAACGAGAAATACCTCAACAGGTCTGCGGGTACAGCCCAATCAAACCTTAGCTTTGGTTGGGGGGAATATTAGCATAGACGGAGGTACTCTCACAGCAGAGGGAGGACGAGTAGAGTTAGGCAGTGTCGCACAAGGGCAAGTCAGTCTCAATCCCACTTCGGGCGGATGGACTTTGGGGTATCAAGGTGCAGTTGGTTTCAAAGATATTGAGATGCGATCGCAGGCTTTAGTAGATGCTAGCGGTAGTGGCGGCTCGATTCAGGTGCAGGGGCAAAACTTCTCAATCAGCGATGGCTCGCTCGTTTTGATTCAAAATCAAGGGTTCCAACCCACAGGCGCAATTCAAGTCAACGCCACAGAGTCTGTAAAAGTGAGCGGAACCAACGCAGATGGAAAAATTCGGAGCAGCTTAACGAATGAAACAGTGGGAGCGGGTAGAGCAGGAGACATTAATATTTCAACCAAGCGCCTAGTCGTGGAGGGAGGAGGAACCGTCTTGGCGAGAACCTTTAGTTCCGGAACAGGGGGCAATCTCAATGCCAATGCCTCTGAATCCATACAAGTCAATGGAGTCAGTGCTGTTAATCCTAGCGTTTCCAGTTTTATTGCAACTGCCACTTTTGGTTCTGGAGATTCAGGTAATAATACAGTGTCAACTGGGCGTTTGACCGTCACTGGAGGAGGAACCATTGTCTCCACCACTTATGGAACAGGTCGCGGAGGAAATCTGAACGTAAATGCCACTGATTCTATAGAAATTACTGGTGTCGAACCTAAGTTTTTTATACCTAGCGGTTTGTTGACTACCACAGTAGTTGCTGGAGATGCTGGTAACCTAACAGTCAGTACACCAAGATTGACTGTTCGGGATGGGGGAAGGGTCGATGCTTCTACCTTTGGAAGTGGTTTAGCTGCCAATGTTATCATCAACGCCCGTGAATTCGTGGAAGTAAAAGGTACAGTCCCAGGAGCAATAAATCCGAGTTTGATTGGCTCCTCTGGCATTTTACCGGATCAAGCCTTACAACAGGCTTTTCGCACGCCTGCAGTGCCAAGTGGGGCAGCACAAAACGTGACAATAAATACAGGTCAGTTGAGGGTCACGGATGGTGGTCAAGTGACTGTGAGGAATCAGGGGTCAGGTAATGCAGGAAACGCCAGGATAAATGCTCGCTCTATTTTACTGGATAACGGCGGTAGTATCACAGCAGCCACCCAATCTGGTGAAGGTGGTAACATCATCCTCGAAACAGGTTCCTTACAAATCCGCCACGGCAGTCAGATATCAGCACAAGCAGGTGGGACTGGTAACGGCGGCAACATCACCATTACTGGCAATAGTCCCGCTGATTCTGTTGTGTTGCTGGAAAATAGCAAAATCACCGCCAATGCTTTCGAGGGGAGAGGAGGAAACATCCAGATCAACACTCAAGGATTATTTGTTTGCCCAGAATGCCAGATTACTGCCACTTCCCAACTGGGATTAGATGGTGCAGTACAATTCATCACACCGGATATTGCAGCCAACCAAGAAGCGATTGATGTGCCACAAGAGATAGTTCAACCTGAAGAAGTCGTGGCGCAGGTGTGTACAGCAAAGAAGGAACAGGATAGGAGTGAGTTTACTATCACTGGGCGCGGGGGATTGCCACCCCGACCCAGCGAACCACTCAGCAGTAAAGCTTTGGTAAGTTTTGAGCCTTCCCCAGCAGAAAATATCTCTCGTTCAATCAGAACTGTTGAGGAACCGGAAACCTCAGAGCTACCGCCTCCAGCCCTAGGCTGGTACGTTAACGCAAAAGGTACCGTTGTTCTCAGTGCTAATGCCCCCATAGTTACCCCCTACGCTTCTGGATTGACCGCATCGTTGTGCCATGCTCATTAAATTGAAATTATGGGGACAAATCAATTCAAAATATGCCCTACGGGCACGCTACGCGAACAAAATTCAAAATTCAAAACTTGGAATATCCCCCCATCTCCCCATCTCCCCATCTCCCCATCTCGCCCTCCTCTTCCTCCCCCTACTCCCCCTACTCCCCCTACTGTCTCACACATCCTCTGCTTGGGCACAATCCATCAACCCCGTTATCCCAATTCCCTCAGAACAACCTCTGCCTATCAATCCTCAGCCTATCAATCCCATTACCCCAATTCCTCCAGAACAACAAGAGCCGACTCCACTCCCGCCACAACAAAAACCACTCCAGCGGCTTCCTACAGGACCTCGTGCTCCTGGAGAAATTCAAAATGTGCCTAGGATAATTCTCGTTGAGAAGTTTGAGTTTGTCGGTAGCACTGTATTTAGCCAGAAAGAGTTAAACCAGGTGACGGCTGACTTCATTGGGCAACCCATTACTTTTGACCAACTTTTGCAAGCGGCTAATAAAGTTACTGAGCTTTATCTTAAAAAGGGCTATATCACCTCAGGTGCCTACATACCCAGTCAAGAAATCCAATCAGGTACCGTCAAAATTCAGGTACTTGAAGGTAGGCTGGAAGAAATTAAGGTGAATATCGCCAAAGGGCGGCTAAATCCAAACTATGTTCGCAGTCGCATTGCTTTAGCTGCGTCAAAACCCCTGAACATCAACCGCCTACAAGAAGCCCTGCAATTGCTGCAACTGAACCCCTTAATTGAAAGCTTAGATGCTGAACTGACAGCTGGAACGAAACCTGGTGCAAATTCCCTAGAGGTGACGGTTAGGGGAGCGAAAACGTTTGTCACCGAATTCAGGATTGATAATAACCGCAACCCTGGCGTTGGCAGTTTTGAACGCGGTGTCGAGATATCGGAAGCTAACCTCCTAGGACTGGGAGATCAGTTGAGTTTTGCCTACATTAATACCGATGGCAGCAATACGTTTGAGGGTAGCTACACCTTACCAATCAATCCCCGTAATGGCACGCTACGCTTTGGTTACCGGATTAGCAACAACAACATCGTTGAACCGCCTTTCAACAATTTGGACATCGAGGTAGACTCTCGCGAGTTTGAACTCACCTTTCGCCAACCAATTATTCAAACAGCCACTCCAGAACGCAGCCAAGAATTTGCCCTGAGTTTCACAGCAGCTAGGCGAGAAAGTGATTCCTCCATTTTCGGAGTTAACTTTCCTTTGTTCCCAGGAGCAGATGTCAATGGAAAAACCCGTATTTCCGAATTGAACTTTGGTCAAGAATGGCTGCAACGAAGCCGTCAAGATGTTTTAGCTGCTCGTTCTGAATTTAGTTTTGGCATCGGTGCCTTTGATGCCACTGTTAACAGCAGCGATCCAGATAGTCAATTTTTCGTTTGGCGGGGGCAAATGCTGTATTTGCGGCGCTTAGGAGAAGCAACAGGTAAGCCTGCCATTGGTCCTAATTTGTTAGTCCGTTCCAACATCCAACTGGCAGGTGATTCTTTACTTTCCCGAGAGCAGTTTAGTTTGGGGGGTCAAGCAAGTGTAAGGGGTTATCGTCAGGATGCTCTGCTCACTGACAATGGTATTTCTGCTTCTGTAGAGGCACGGCTGCCCATTGCCCGAGTACCAGAGGTGGAAGGAACTTTACAGTTTGCACCATTCATTGATTTTGGCATTGGCTGGAACACAAGTGGAAACACTCCAGACCCTAATACCTTAGTGGGTGTAGGATTCGGTTTAATCTGGCAGATGGGGGACAACTTCACGGCTCGCTTAGACTGGGGTATTCCTTTAATAGATATTAATTCGACAAAAAGGACATGGCAAGAAAATGGCGTGTATTTTCAACTGGAGTACAGACCGTTTTGAAACCAGAATGGCAAATGACAGCACTTCTCAATTGCATAGACTACAAACCACATGGTAGGAGGACAGCATTGCTCATTGGTGTCAACTTAAGCCAAAACCCTTTTAACATCTCGTTTCCAGGTAGAACCTGGAAATGCCGTTTAAGCGGCTCTGCCGCAAGTAAGCAAGGCAGAGCCTCCCAATGGTATTCCCAGTCTCTGACTGGGAACAAGGCAATTCTAAAATCTCGTTTCCAGGTAGAACCTGGAAATGCGCTTGGGGCGGCTCTGCGGCAAGTAAGCCAGGTTCTGCCTCCCAATCGTATTCCCCGCCAAAGACTGGGAACAAGGCATCATGTCCTTATGCTTGCCCACAATTCTCGCTTCACCCCACCCCGGTTTTGTCTGACGCCAAAACCTCCCCTCCCCTTACCAAGGGGAGGGGATTAAGGGGAGGGGTAAAATCAACGTGGAATAAAGGTTTGAACGTGATTGTTGACACGTATGAGCAAGGCTAAGTCCCCCTACAATCAACTGATATTTTGCCTAATTAAAAACTACCATAAGAATGATTTTAAACCGAAATTGATATGATTATTAAAAAATACCGTCGTATATTTGTCTTTATCCTTCTAGTCTTGTTTGGACTGGTGTTCACCCTGAGTATTTCAACTTGGTCGAATACAAGCCGCGCAGGAGTCAAGGAGCAAAATTCGGAATATGCCCAAAAAGCACCCTACCCGAAGAAAATTCCCAATTCTTCTAGTCCTGCGCTACAACTGGCACGAGAAGGTCAACAACGCTACAATGCCGGAAAATTCGATGAAGCAGCTAAGTTGTGGGAACAAGCAGCTCAAGCTTATAAGCTCGTGGGCGATCGCGAGGGGATAACCAAGAGCCTGATCAACAAATCCCAAGCTCTTCAAGATTTAGGATTATATCCCAAAGCGTGCAAGACTTTACTCGAAGCTTTTGCCATTAATAACCCAAGCTGTAGTCAAGCAGAAATAGATGGCTTCCTCACAAACTCTCAACAGCGAGATTCTATTTCGCCAACCCAAGCTGTTGGCTTGCGTAGCCTCGGTGAAGTTTTGCGAAGACAGGGATTGTTGAACCAGTCGAAAAAAGTTTTGCAGTTGAGTTTGTCATTCCTGAAACAATCACCAGAGTCAAGTGCTGTTTTGCTGAGTTTAGGCAACACTGAACGCGCTTTAGGAAAGCAAATACGAGACCGTTGGGACTATGAGGTGGTTACTGACATTATAGACCGCAAATCTCAGCAAGCTGCTTTAGCGCCTTACCAACAAGCTTTTAATAACTACGTCGAAGCAGCAACGGTGACATCAGCTTCACCTATTCCTAAAATTCAGGCACAGCTCAATCACTTTAAACTATTACTAGAGATCCAAAAATGGTGGGAAGAGCAAACCAATCGGCGTATCGCTTCTTGGTCTAAGTTTGGAGAATCTCAGTTGATTCAACGGGGAAAGGATTTTTTGTCTCAGTTAGAAGTGAGGTTGAGTCAAGATCGACAAGCTTTGCAAAGTCAAATTGAATCGACTCTTGCCACTCTTTCTCCAAATCGTGCAGCAATCTACGCTCAGATTAACTTTGCTCAAGGTTTAATCCAAAGCAAACAAATAGACAAGGTTGAACCGATTTTGAACGCGGCTCTGCAAGACGCTGTCAGCTTGCAAGACAGGCGAGCACAAACTTATGCTCTGGGTTATCTCGCTAGATTATACCATGAACAGGGGCAGCTAAGTCGGGCAATTGAACTGACTCGGCAAGCTCTTGTTTTAGCTCCAGGACAAAATATCACAGGGGATGCACGGGAAATTAGTTATGTTTGGCAATCTCAGTTAGGCAGTTTACTGAGAGAACAGGGAGATACAAAAGGAGCAATTACTGCTTACACAGCCGCCTTCAACACTCTTCAGTCTCTGCGCAGCGATTTAAACGCAAACAATCGAGATGTCCAATTTGACTTTCTCCAAGAGGTCAAACCTGTCTATCTAGAACTAGCAGATTTGCTTTTGAAATCACAACTGAGTCCAAGTGAGTTAAATGCTCTAGTCGTGTCAAATTCTAGCATTAGGCAGGAACAAGTTGAGGGGAACAAGCCTAAAAGCCGTTTAGAGTTTGCTCGCAGAGTTATCGAGTCTCTACAATTAGCAGAATTAGACAACTTTTTTCAAGACCCCTGTTCAGAGGAAACGGATATTGCGGTGCAGATTGATGATATCGATCCCCAAGCAGCTGTCATCTATCCTATTGTTTTGAAAGAGCGCTTAGAAGTTATTTTGTCCTTGCCAGGAAAACCTTTGCAAGAAGTTGCAATTCCTACCAGTGAAGAACAAGTTAATGACATTCTAGATCGGCTTTATGATAACTTAGATAACGTAACTGTCAATACTTCTGCTCGCAACATTCTATCCACTTCTAACCCAGATCCGCAGGAGTTAAAAGAAAATATCCAGAGACTTTTACCAATTTTTGGACAGGTTTATCAGTGGTTAATCAAACCTTTTGAGACAGAGTTAAATGCTAATAAAATTAAAACTTTAGTCTTTGTACCCAATGGTCAATTGCAGAGAGTGCCAATGGCTGCACTGTACGATGGTCAACAATACCTGATTGAGAAATATAACGTTGCTCTGGTTCCAAGTCTGCAACTTGTAGACTCTAAACTAATTAAGCAGAAACAGCTTAAGGTTTTAGCAGCGGGAGTCAGTGAGCAAATCAAAGTACAAGAAGAGATTTTTCCTGCACTGACTAATGTGCCTAAAGAATTAAATGATATTAAAGAAGCTTTTCCTTCTTCTATGAAGCTTCTTAATCAAGAATTTACGGCAAAAACTATTCAAAACCAGATGCAATTTAATTTTCCTGTTGTCCACTTAGCGACTCATGGGCTTTTCAGTTCTAATCCCGAAAAAAACTTTATTATTACAGGAGATGGAAAAAGTATCAGCATCAATGAGTTAAGTGCTTTATTAAGACAAGCAGAAAACAACTTGGAACTACTCGTGCTGAGTGCTTGCGAAACCGCGACTGGTGATGAACGTGCTGTTTTAGGTTTGGCAGGAGTTGCCGTGCGTTCTGGCGCACGCAGTACTCTCGCGACTCTCTGGCCTGTGGGAGATGCTTCCACGGCTGAAGTGATGAGTAAATTTTACCAAGACTTAAAAAAACCAGGAGAGAAAAAATTAGATGCCCTCAGGATGGCTCAATTGTCTTTGATACAGTCGCTTAAGACAAAGCCCCCATTTGAAGAAATGAGAGCTTTACCCCCTCATCCCTATTACTGGGCATCTTACGTTTTGGTGGGCAATTGGCAGTAGCGAGTAAGTAGTAAGTGGGACAAATTAAATATAAAACCTCACCCTGCCTCCGGCTTCCCTCTCCTTAGCAAGGAGAGGGATTGAGGGTGAGGTCTTATTTTATATTTAATGACACCTGCCCACTTAATAAGCAATTCAAAATTTAAAATTCAGAAAACCAGTTATGTTGACACTCCTCAGCCTAAAGGCATGAGGATTCTTGGGCTGAACTTGCCTTTTTCGGGTTGCCCCTATCATAGGTCTTACAGTTCATAACTTGTCCGTTCGCGTAGCGTGCGCCTAAGCGCATATCACAGTTTTTTAGGCTATGACCCACTTAAGGACAACTCCCCAAGCGTTTACCCATTTCGGGGTACGTTCCCATGTGCCCCATGGTACGCGGATTACTCCAAATTGTTTTTTACTAAATCATTCACTGTTGTCGAACAGCTACTGCCCTGTTTATAGAGTTTTCGGTGCTCTTGCCCTTACTATTTTCCGACCCATCGTGTGGCAAAGCGATCGCATATTTCCTAGCTGAGCCATATTTGTCGGGCACGTATCGGCGGTATCTCAACCTGTAGGCTAATTATATTGTCGCACTTCGATGGCATTTTGTTCCCAATTAAAAAGTCGTCCTTCTAGGACGAGGCTTTAAACCCAGCTTTTCGGTAAGCTGCTATCGCAGAGCTGCCAGCATCTGTTTAGTAAAATCGTGAAATTCCCTAGTTTGATACCAAGCACACGAAAACCAGGTCATTCTTCTGGTGCAATCTCCCCACGCACTCAGACTCAATGGCAGCAAAGAAATCGGCTCCTCCATTTTTTGCAGGTATGTATCCATTTCTTTGAGAACGATCGCTTCAGCTTCCTTCTGGCTGCAACCCTGAGTCAACATCAAAATTAAAAGGCTATTTGGCTTTTGAGCTTGGCGTTCGCGCTCGAAACTGCATATATCATTAGCTAGTCGAATGCTACTGCCACAGGTCAGCATCACTTCATCTATGAGAGTCTCCAGGGTGCTATAGGGAGGCTTAAGGCTAAATTCACAATCAACAGGTTCACCCACCATTGCGAGTAACGAACTCTGGACGAGCGGTGCTGCTATGGATTTTCTACCATTTAGGAGATATTGTTCATAAGTTGGATAATTTCCCGTTTCTTTGAAAGCTTGGCTCCAGTATAATTCTGTGAGCATAGCCTCCAGACCTAACTTAAAATGTTTCGCAAATATACCGTAATAAATCGCAGCTGCTGGGAATTTCTGCAGTTCCCGACAAAATTTTGTCAAAACATTGGCTATCTGCACCCAGGGCTGCGACTCATTAATTGCCGGAAATATCTGAATTAAATCTGGATAATCACGATAAGTTGAGTTGCCACCTGATTGGACGAGCTTTACATATAGCGTTAACATTGCCTCCATTTGTTCAACTGTCAGCCTTATGTTCACAAAACCTTCGGTTATGTCAAGCAAGTCATCCACAGCGCATATGATTAGCGATAGGATAGACGCTTTAACAATCACAGATGGTTTTGCGTAGGGGGCTGTTGCAGTTAGTGCCAAACATACTCCTGCTATCCGTTGCGGTAGAAACGCCGGGAACTGTGCTACCCAATTTTCCACCTCCGGATAGATAGATAGCGCAGTTTGTAGCACATGAGCGCGGTCTACTGTTGGAATACCAGAAAGTTCACTCACTGCAAGTGCATTTTTTAAAGTTTGCTGTTGTTCTAAATCACTCGCCATGTTCTTACAACTCATTCATTTATTAAGTTTTATCTCTCTTTTTTATACGACCTACATCAAACTGGTTCCACAGTCATTGGTAAACCATAGCGCGGGTGAAGAATGATTTTAGGCGACGCCTCGACAGGATGTCCAGGGACGCACCGTAGTCGGTACTTCTGCACCATCATGGCGACAATCAACTGCATTTCTAAAAGGGCGAGGTGTTTGCCGATACAATAGCGCGGTCCACCACCAAACGGAAAGTAGCTGTAAGAGTGTCGCTGTGTAGAGTACTCTGAGGCGAATCGTTCTGGGTCGAAAACTTCCGGTTGATCCCAGAACTCAGGCAGACGATGAGTTAAATATTTGCAGAGCACAACTGTAGTCCCTGCTTTGAGCGGATAACCATCGATAACATCATCCGCTTCGACGACTCGCGCCAAGAACAAGACAGGCGGATAAAGCCGCATAACTTCCTGGATGACCATTTTGGTATACTGTAGTTTAGCGACGTCGGCACAAGTTGGTTGTCGTTTGCCAATGACAGCGTCAATCTCTGCCCGCAGTTTACTCTGCACTTCCGGGTGTTTGTCAAGCAGATACCAGACCCATGTCAGTGCTGTAGACGTAGTCTCGTAGCCAGCCAGAAAAAGTGTGATGCTCTCATCTCGCAGTTGTTGATCGTTCATCCCAGTCTTGCTTTCTTCATCGCGGCTAAATAATAACCGCTCAAATAGGTCGCCGTAGTTCAAACTACTCCAGCGTCTAGCACGAATGATACTGAGAATTGTATCATCCGTGGTTTGGATGGCGTTGCGAAAAGCTCTCTCTCCTGGTATTGGAAATTGCTTCGGGAGGAAGCAAAGGAACATACGACGGCTAGTTTCTCGCACAAGAACCTTTAGCGCCTCGGTCAAAGTTTCAGCTTTAGAGCGGTCGATACTCGAACTGAATATGACCCCTAGGATCACCGTTTGCGTGAGCAGCGCCATTTCATTTTTTATGTCGATTGGTTCACTATTTGCTGTTGTTTCAAAACGTGCAAGCTGCTCGGCAATCAGTTTAACAGAAAGTTCCGTTAAAGCATTAGCTTGATTGGCAGCGAACATTGGCTGCATTAAGCGCCGATTGCGAAACCAACTTTCGCCGTGACTCGTGATCAAACCGTTGCCTACCACTTGCCGTGCTGGCTTCCACATGACCTCACCCTTGCCGAAATTTTGCCAATTATCGTTCAAAACGTACTTAACATGGTCAGGGTGAGTGACTAAATGAGCTTGGATAGGTCCTAATTTCAGTGCAACTATTTCGCCTGGGTGGTCTTTAACCGCTCGTTGAAACAACCGCAGAGGATTTTGCAATAACTCGGGTAAAACACCAACGAAGGGATATCCACGTACAACAGGGCAGGTTTTTGGCGTGGGAGAAGGGTCAAAAGGAGATGGGCGATTGATTTGATGCTCCTGTGCTGTATCTGCGTTTTTTAAAGTTTGCTGTTGTTTAAAATAACCTTCTTTGATTTCCATGTTTTTACTACTCTCCTTATTTTTGTTGATCTAGCCTATCCAGCAACAGCTTGCTCGCTTGCAAAAGCCTGATAGAGCACCGCCAGCACTGCCGAAAAAACTACCCGTGAAGGCAAATATAACTGTTTACCCCGCCATAAACGAGGTAATCTCGAATTTGCGGCTATTTCTGTAGTAGAACTCAATTCATCCAAATGCTGCCATAAGTAGTCCACGCCCCTTCTAATAGCTTGGCTTAAGCTTGGTTGGGTTGTTCGTAGTGTTTTTTCTAGTGGTTTTTGCCTAACAGCATTCAAAATCTGCAGAGCGTAAGCTGTTTCTTCCAGCGTTGAGCATCCACTGCCATTCATGCCCCAACCACCGTCTTTTGCTGACTGAGTTGCTAAAACCCATTCAACTGTCGGTTGCAACTGATTTCGTACGGATGGGGATGGGTGCTGTGTTAAAGCCATCGTTGCAATTGCTGTAACGTAAAAAGGACTCTCGTGCCATTTATCTTCCCAGTAACCAGCACTGTTCCTTGTGCTGTAGAGGTAGTCAATCACTTTGTTAATACTGTTGTTTTTCACAACCCAATCAGGGAGAGTGGGTACGCTTAATAAAGCTGCCAGCACATGAGCGTTGGCGCTTAAAGAAATACCTCTTTCCAATTCAAAGCAAGCAAAGTAAGTGTCGCGCTCAAAGTTCTGTAAACAGTCCACTGAAACTGTTTTCATTCCTGTTTTTTCAGCCAACAAATTATGCGCTGCCAGTAGCATTCCGGTATCATCTGAGTCTGTTACTACTCCTGTTAATCGGCTGAAGCTTGCTCCCTTCTGGGTTAAGCTTTTTTGCAACCAGATTAATAGCTTTTTTCCAACTGAGCGGAAAGCTTCATCTTTGAAATCGAACCCCCCTTGGATAAGGTTGTATAAGACCCAAGATCCCTCAAACACATCAATCGGATAGGCATTAGGCATAGCACCCGGATCACCATTCCTGCGAGCCTGATTCGATAAATGTGTTAGCCAATCAGCAGCAGCCGTATCCCACTCTGGACTATGAATCAAAACAGCAGCAGTAGCTGCAGGTGAGTTGCCATAGCTACCATTGGTTGTCTGCAGTGGCTTTAACCGCTGAAAATCAATAGAAGGGGCGAAAGCTTCTACAGAAAAAATCAAGCCAGATTTGCCGGTGTAAATAAGTTCTGGGGAGGCAATGCTCAACTTGTGGTGATAAATTTTTAACAGTTCAGCCTTATCTGGAAACTCAAACACCACACCTAGCTTTTCTAGTTCATCCAAAAGTGTTGGAACTAAAATTTCAAAGGCAATGCTTTCGTGATGAGCGATTGACCATTGTCTTAAGGCAGTCCGTAGGTGAGCTTCAGCACGTTTAGCAGCATTGCGAGTTGATTCAGTTTGCTGTGGGGCTTTGAGCAAGGCTAAAAGACCTGCCAGGGTAGGTACTATTGTCTGAGGTGGATAACCCCAGCTACCATCTCTTGATTGATGCCTAAGAAGCCAGTTGAAAGAGTCGGGAAAGGCTAGCTGATCAGGATTATGTGGGTCCCTTACCATAGCCACCCAAGCAACATCATAAGCAGCGGCGGACATTTTCCCTCCACCCCACTTTTCGTCATAGTCAGCTACCATCTCTTCGAGTAAAGCCAACACCATATCTCGTAGCTTTAAGCCTAATGTAGGCTGACTTTGCTTGGTTAAAGAAGTAACCATCTTTAGCTTTCCTTTGCTAAATTTCAAGGATATCTGCAATCAAAATCAGGCAGTTATGCTGAAAAATTTTTATGTTTTGTTGTGAGATTTTCTCATCGGTAGATTGTTAAAAATTTTCAGCCTATATGCGTTTAACTTGCAGATAACAAGTGTGTAGCAGCCGTCTCAATACTTTTCGGATAGTACTTGATCCCCCCTAGCCCCCCTTTTTAAGGGGGGAACTATCTGCCCCCTTTTTAAGGGGGTTGGGGGATCTCATAGAGCGGAAACATCACTAACCGAAATGTATTGGCAGCCGTCTTGGATCATTTGTGTAAAATCTCATATGACAAGTGTGACTTAGGTAATCGTAAGATGATTAAGAACCATCTAATAATCCTTCGTCTGTCACTTACAGCAGAGATATATTCAAATCCTTTGATTGAAAATAGTTTGACTCTTGATTGAGAACATGATGTTTATTTTCAATACAAATGTTTTTTGCAATACAAAACCCAAACTCTTCACAAGACAAACTTTTGAAAAATTTAATTATTTCCTCTCATTATAAATAATTAATTTTAGTTGGCAAACTTTTTGGCAAAAAGTTTCGTAAAATCTCAAAACTTTAAGAGGACAAGGAGAATCAATGAAAAGAGGATGAAAAGAGGATTCAAACCAGGTCAAACGCATCTCATTAATCTTGACAAAAACCTTAGTTAATGTATCAACAAAAGAATAAGAATTTATCCTTTGAGTGATTTTGACATAAGTCAAAGCGATCGCCTTGCACTGCGCAAAAGCGCGATCGCCTAAAATTTAGTCAATCAGCATTCGCGTTGACTGCGATTATTTTGGGCTTTCTTAAGATAGAGACATTCTTATTGACATTGCGGCGTTTGCCCTGGAATTCAAACCCCTGCTTACCAAACATTGAGGATGAGGACTTCCGCTAACTACTTAAAAAGAACTGAGGAACAGTTCTGATTGCACACCGTCCTCTTGCCATAAGAAGGTAAAGAGTGGGCTGCATCTCCTTTAGAGTTAAAGTAATTGCTACCCAGGGATGCGATCGCCAACCCGTAGCACTGCGCTGCCTGCGATCGCCCACCCGTAGCACTATGCTGGTGCATCTTACAGAGCTTTTGATTGAGGTGGGTATTGTTCACCAACATCTCAAAAGGCGATCGCCTAGGGTTTTACGGGCAATGCCGCCCTAGGATTTGTGGTCTAATCATAGAATCAGCGCTGTAAAAGTTACGGTTGGGTGTACTCATGTTTCAAAAACCACTGATTAATCAGCCCTAACTGATTCGACTTAACAGCTTCTCAGGATGGGCTTACTGCCAACATACCCTTTTTTAGGAGGTATACATTGAAATGATTATCAGCCGTAAGAGTTGGAAATGGCAAGTATGCTTGACTACATTTATAGCAACTGGTAATATATTGGCTTACTTTGGAACTATGGCTGTTTTGTGATTTTTAGTACAGTATTTATTGTTAGTGAAAATACATACTTTTATTAACAGTCCTCAATTATCAAGCTATTTGCAGCTTTAATATTTGAATAATTTTGAGTCTCATTTTTTCTTGAGATGAGCTAAAAATTCAGAAATTTTTCTAAGAAAAAATTTTAAAACAAGCAATACAATTGATGGCTCGTATAACCAGGTACGCCACTTCTTGAACGATGCGCCCTGGGATGAGACGAAGCTAAACCAGCGTCGTTTAGAGGTGATGAAATCATGTCGTCAAACCAAAGTCCCACTAAGTCAGCCGACTCGTAGAGTCAGAAAACCAAGTCGTGAGATTTGGAATCCCACCTCTAAGCGCGACAGCTAGAGGTGGGAGGATCTCACCACCAGCAATACAGATAACAAGAGTATTTCACTGGATTTACTGGACTTACTGGATTTACTGGATTTACTGGACTTAATATCAAACATCATTCCCAGGACGCCAGCCGCCAAGTAACGCTGCAACACCCAGCGCTGCAAAAGCAACCGCGCCCCACTTCACGGGTGGATTCATATCGAACCAGTCCAAGAAAGTTGGTATCACCAAATGGTCAAAGTCTCCCTTAACTCGGTCGTACTCTGGGATGGCGGGTGTAAAAAGATTGTCTGGTGCGTCCTCTGACTTTGGTTCGTTGGTGCGCTGTCCCGGAATGCCGATCACCGCCAATATGGAATCTACAAGTTCTGGTGAAAGGCGCTGCAACACATCTAACACCCTGCCCACATCCCCGGCGATAAAATCACGAGTGGGATGTTCGGCGGTGTAGAGAATGGCATCAACAACAATGCTGGGTTGATAATACGGTGGTATGCCTGTAGGCTTAACTCCTAATTTGGTGCGAACTTTGTTGTAGTAAGGCGTATTAATGACCGAAGGTTTTATTGATGTGACGCTGATGGGCAATCCTTCGTGTTGCAACTCAACGCGCAGTGCTTCTAAGAAACCTTCTACACCATGTTTGGCAGCAGAGTAAGGGCTTTGCAGTGGTAGAGCACGTACACCTTCCACTGAGGAAATATGAATTAACGCCCCGCGTCCCTCTTGTTTGAGATAGGGCAGTGCCGCCATTGCACCATGTACCTGTCCCATCAAGGTGACATCAATGACGCGTTGAAACTCCTCTGGTGTAATGTTCTCAAAAGGAGCAAGTACACCTGTAGCCGCAGCATGAACCCAGGTATCCAATCTTCCGTATTGTGCTACGGTTTTGTCTGCGATCGCCTTAACTTGTTCAAAATCGCTGACATCCGCAATAACATATGTTGCTTCACCGCCAAAGCTTTGAATTTCCTCTACCAAAGACTTTAACCCTGGTTCACTGCGTGCAGCTACCATGACTTTTGCACCGCGTTGGGCAAATCTTAGCGCTGCTTCTCTTCCTATACCACTGGAAGCCCCAACGATGGCAACAACTTGCTGATTAATTGGCTTTAATTGCATGATTTATCATCCGTACCCTCTCCCTTCTGTATTAAGCTTTATTAAGCCAATGTTCATCTTTCGCAGGTGTGAGCAGTGGTTTATTTCTTAAGAGTAGGGGTGCTTTGGGCGACATACGTGTCAATTTAAGGCTCAACTGTTTATTCCATGTTGATTTACCCCACACGCCAGTCGCCTGCGGAGGGAAACCCTCCTGCAGCGCTGGCTCCCCTTAATCCCCTCCCCTTGCTAAGGGGAGGGGAGGTTTTGGCGCAAGACAAAACCGGGGTGGGGTAAAGCGAGAATTGCGAGCAAGCACAAGGACGTGATATGGCGTGATCACAAGGTTTTCAGCTTAAATTGACACCAATGTTTGGGCGATCGCGCACAGCGGAGTGCCAGAGGCGATCGCCCCTACTTGTCACACAAAGACAATTTCTAATACATAGCTGATAAATACGCTGGAATTTCAGAAACCATCCGATAGATAACCGTTACACTTTTTCTAGCAGGTTGCGTTCAAATTTCGTTGGTGGAATAGGCTCAGATTTGGTAGGTGATTAGATTAGACATGAGACATTTTTGATAGTGCTGGAATAAAAATAAATAATAAAATAAGACTAAAGGATGATGACAATAATGTTGTCATCAAATTAACCCGTATAGCACAGGCACTCACAGATCACTTGACGCTCTCAGCCTACTGAAAACAACTCATGTTTAGGCTGAAAATCTGTAACAGCGCGTCTTGGTGTTGTAGCTAAGAAAAAATTGAGCAGTCACTGCGATCGCCTCTGGCGCTGCGCTGTGCGCAATCGCTCTCAAGCGGGCACTCCGTGCCAATGCCCAAAGGGCACGCACTCGCGAACGCCCAAAACAAGCAATGGAGTAATATCCTCTGTTCAATGTATACATGAACCAACATGAAAAACTACAAGAACTGTACGATCTGCTAGACGAGAAAATTCTCCA
Organism: Scytonema sp. HK-05; assembly: GCF_963872035.1. NCBI lineage: Bacteria > Bacillati > Cyanobacteriota > Cyanophyceae > Nostocales > Scytonemataceae > Scytonema > Scytonema sp. HK-05. Next base: position 23,612 of record NZ_CAWMYC010000143.1, on the reverse strand, counting down.
CTTGCGGAAGGCGAGAATTATTGAGACAGACCCTTTAGTCCTGTTCAAGTTGGATAAGCAGATTGAGGCGGAAGAAGAAGAACGCCGTAAAATCGTACAGGAGATTGATAATCTAGAGTCAGTAGCTTCTAGTGAAGAGTTATACCGTGCTTTGTTGAAATTAGGCTACCGCGAGCAAGTGCGTTCATTCCTCAGATTTCTCAAAGCGCAGTCAATAGCAGCTTTTCTGATTCACGGATTACTAGATCACGGACAACGTTGGTTACTGAATCGATTAGTCACACAGCATATTCGCTTCAGTACAATGGGCAAGATGGTGCGAATTGAACTTGACCGCATAGGACGCAGAAGAGATATTTCAGCATTATGGCGCGAACTTGGTGGTCGTGTTGGTTTGGGAAGACAACACTCATCCACAGAGATTGCTGAACGAGTTTTTCAATGGTGGAAGACGCAGAATGTCATCCTTGTCTTCCATGATGTGGATTGTATGCCACAAGGGTACTTGCAAGAGCTACTCCACGAATTTTGGTTGCCATTAGCGAGTCAAGCACGAGAGGTTGTATCTCAAACAAAATACCAGTTACTCATGTTTTTAGTGGATTATGAGGGCTGTGTCGGTTGTCAGGATACGATGTTCGTTGAGCAACTAGAACCAACTTGGGAACCAAAAATTCCGATTAAACTCCCAACGATTACTCCGTTTTGCGATCGCACTCTCACTGACTGGATTGAGACAGTTGAGACTGAGTTCAACACGTTACCTCTTGTTGAAGTCATCTATCAAATAGAAGATTTAGTCAAAGAAATTTTGGAAAATAGTGATAACGGGGTTCCAGAACTGGCATTTTCAGAAATTTGTGATTTGTGCGGCTGCAATTGGTATGAAGAAAGGGAAAGATGGTTAAAAATTTGACAAAAAAACCACTAGAGTACACAGGCAAGGTGCAGCCGCAGTCGGGAGAAAGAGATGCGAGTGGACAGTTGTTGTATCCTTACTTGCCGAATGAAGAACTGATAGAAGCTGTTAACCTGGCAATATACCTCGAACGACCACTCTTGCTTAAAGGGGAACCGGGATGTGGTAAGACAAGGTTGGCTCGTGCTGTAGCTTATGAACTTGGTTTGCCGTTAGAAGCTTGGTACATCAAATCTACCACTCGCGCAAAGGATGGTCTTTATAGTTATGATGCCGTCAGTCGCTTACGCGATGCCCAACTAGCTGCCACAGGTCGTATCATCAAAGATGAGGATATCCCACGGATTAGCGATCCTGCTACCTATGTGAAGTGGGGACCATTGGGACGTGCTTTCCAGAACGAGCAGCGGACTATAATATTGATTGACGAAATTGATAAAGCTGACATTGACTTTCCCAACGACTTGTTATTAGAACTTGATGAGCAACGGTTTATTGTTGAGGAAACAGGACAGGAAGTTCAGGCAAAAGCGCCGCCTATCGTTTTTATCACAAGCAATGACGAAAAAGACTTACCAGATGCTTTCTTGCGGCGGTGTTTGTTCCACTATGTAGAATTTCCTAGCCCCGAAAGATTAGTAGAAATTGTAAAGAACCACTTTCCTGATTCACCGAAGGCGTTGGTAGGTAAAGCTGTGGTTCGCTTCTTAAAGCTGCGGGAGGAAATGCGGAAAGATAAAGGAGAAGGTGGTAAGAAAGTGAGTACCAGCGAATTGATTGACTGGTTTAAGGTGCTACGCCGCTATCCTCAAGATGAGGTTCTGGCAAAACTCGATGGTAAGCTTCCATTTGCTGGCGTGTTGCTGAAAAGTTGGGATGATCATATTCGTCATTTGAGGCAGAACCGTGGACGTGAATGAATTGCCACTCCAAGAACTCTTCACTCGGTTACGGGAAGCAGGCTTACCACTTGGTATTGATGAGTATCAATCGGTTTTGCGAGCTATGCAAGCTGGTTTTGGGATGAGTGACAAAGCTGCTTTGAAGCGTTTGTGTCAGACTTTATGGGTCAAATCTGCCGAGGAAAAGCGGTTATTTGAGTATCACTTTGAACAAGTGATGGGTAGTAAAGCTGTTTTGCCAACCTTGGAGACATTGGCTACGCAATCTAGACAGCGCACGCTTTCTCAGATTACTCGCTATGTAGCTCTGGCAGGAGCTAGCATCATAACCGGGATTATTATTTCGGGTGTCGGATTCTCAATGGGCAAGAATCAAAATCAGAACACAAATCCGACACGTCAACATCAAGCAGCTGGAGTAGATACTGATAAAACTCGAAACAGTGGAACAAATACAAGCTCAACTCAGACAACACAGACGAATTTAACCCAGACTCAGAGTAATAGGAGTGCGATCACCCAGTTTGTAGTTTTGAGTTTTGGAGTAGTGTTGGTTTCTGGAACAGCACTGACTACTGTGTATACAGTTACTACATGGGTAGGTAAGCAGTTCTCTAAGCAACGAGTTAGTGATGATAACTCCATTTCCCACACGACTACGACCATATCCACTTCAGATATATCTTCGTTGACTCAAGCGATTGAAGATGAGGTGCAAGTAGCCCAAGCAGTTTTGCAAGCGACCAGCTGGGACGAACAGATATCACATGGTGGCTTAACTGTGTCTGCCGACTACCTGCCTGTGACTCAGCGGCAGATGAAGCAAATCTGGCGGTACTTGCGCCGGATGATACGAGAGGGACAGCCAACCGAGTTGGATATAGAAGCGACGGTCAACCAAATTGGACGCCAAGGCACTTTGCTAAAACCTGTCATCGTACCCCGTCGGGTCAACCGAACTGAACTGCTGTTACTGATTGATCAAGATGGCTCAATGGTACCCTTCCATTCTCTATCGCAACGTTTAGCAGAAACTGCTCAACGGGGAGGACGCTTGGGACAATCTAGTATCTACTACTTTCATAACTGCCCAGTAGAACATCTTTACCACGATCCTAATCATCAGTATGCTGAACTCATTGAGAATATTTTAGCCCAACTGCATAAAGAAAGAACTGTTGTACTAATTTTTAGTGATGCAGGTGCTGCGCGTGGTGGTTTGAATCCAGAGCGTCTTGCTTGGACAGAGGCATTTCTGAAACAGCTTAAGCAATGTGTTCGTTACGTTGCGTGGCTTAACCCCATGCCACAATCGCGCTGGTCTGGCACAACAGCAGGTGATATTGCCCATCTGGTGCCGATGTTTGAAGTTAGCCGCCGAGGTTTGCAGGATGCGATTGATGTGTTGCGCGGACGCTCTACAAACTTTGAGGAGCGGAAAAAATGAGCAAGATGAGACCTGAAGTTACCAACCGACGCATTGAGTCTTTTGGAAAACGCTTTGGACAAGCGCATCTGTATTTGGCGTGTCATGCTGCTTTTCCCCTAGCACTCACACCCGATTTGTTATATCGCCTATGGGCTAACTTTCAACGCGATATTCACGCTAAAATGCTAGGCATTCCCTGGATAGCTGTGGCGGATCTGCTGCTTTCTAGCCTGTGCAATGAAGTAGGGCATGAACTTTACGAGATGGATATAGCAGTGCGAAAGGAACTGCTTAAACGCTTGAAAGATGACCCAGATTTTGGTCAACAGCGACTCAATGAGCTGGCTAACTTTTTACTTGATTATATCCGCCAACAACTTCACAGCGATGATCCGGATGTTCAAGACCTTGCCCAAACTCAACGTTGGACGGCATTAGCCTACGTACAACCCAGCCAAGCAGCTCGTGAACTAGCATTGGCTCTATCAAAGTTGAATCACAAGCAGGACACAGCTGAATTAGTACGATTCGCCTCATTAGTAAACACAGTTGCTGAGCCACTGGCGGAATTTGAGCCATTGTTAATTTACACTCGTGGAATGGCAAGCTTTGTTCGAGGTGATATAGAAAGCGCAGGAAATCAATTTGCTACACTACCTGTTGAGAACAATCAGATAGAGGTTGCTGGAGTAAGTCTACTCATTCCTGAACAAATCACAAAGGTAAGCAGGCAAGTGGAAGTAACTCCTGTAACCCAGATTCCCAAGTCGAAAAATCAAAAAATTAAGAGTTCAATTCTGAATATATTTAGCAGTCTACTGCCAAGTATGCAGACTAGTGACACACAGCAGGTAGCTTATGCTTCCCAGTCTTCATATAGTAGGCGTTACCATGAGACTGTTGCAAAAGGCTGGTTGCAAACTGTTCTTGTTATCAGTTTGGGAATTACCGCCCTAATACTGGGAGTACGGGAACTAAAATGGTTGGAGTCTTGGGAGTTAAGAGCATATGACCAGATGTTACGGTTACGTCCTACTGAAGCACCTGATCCCCGTATTTTGTTGGTAACTGTCACTGAAGATGATCTTCGGCAATACAGATGGCCTGTGTCAGATAGTAAAATGAACGAGTTGTTGGCGAAATTAGAGTCCTATCAACCGCGTGTCATTGGTATAAATATATATAGACCAGAACAGACAAATCTGGGGGCTTCTTTAAAGCGTCGAGATAACATTGTGAGTACGTGTGCATTCAGCAGCGTCGGTCTACCGGAAATTGCACCACCATCGAATTTTCCTATAGATAATGTCGGATTTATCGACTTGATATCTGATAAAGATGGCATCGTTCGCCGCAGTTTGTTATTTGCGAATTCCCCAAAAGACAAGAAATGTACAACGAACTTCTCGTTTGCGGCTTTACTAGCAATTAAATATTTAGAAAAACAAGGTATTGAACCTGATTTCAGCGATGAAAATAATTTCAAGCTGGTTGATGCTCATTCACAAAAGGTAAAAGCCAGTTTTAAAATTCTTGACAGCAATGCAGGTGGTTATAAAAGCATGGATGATGGCGGCTACCAAATCATGCTGAATTACCGCCATCCGGATAGCCTAGCCCAAGAAATCACTTTCTCACAAGCCCTGAAGGGCAATATAAATCCTAACTGGATAAAAGACCGTCTCGTTATTATTGGTACTAAGTCTCCCAGCCTTCATCCTGGCTTTTATACACCATATAATGCTCTGCCAAACCAACCTGCAAGAATGCCTGCTGTCTTTATTCATGCACAGATAGCCAGTCAGATGCTCAGTACAGTCTTGGATAAGCGACCTGTCATTTGGTACTTTTCTGGCTCGGCTGAAAGTATGTGGGTCTGGGGCTGGTCCCTGGTAGGAGGGGTTCTGGCATGGCGCATTCAGCATTCACTCTTTCTTGGATTGGCACACGGAATAGCCATAGTAACCCTATTTGGGCTTTGCTATGTCCTCTTTTTACAGGGGGGTTGGATACCGCTTGTCCCATCAGCACTAGCTTTAGTAGTTACAAGTGTAAGCGTCAGGGTCTATGTAGAGTTTCAACCTAGACTAGTTCATCGACAAACAGAGGAATCACGCAAGAATAAGTTACCTAATAATAACTTGACAAAAAAGAGCTAATTTGTTGTAAGAGTATTAGGTTTTACACTATACTAGCGTACCAAACTCTTGTTAAAGGAAAAAGCAGCATTTATTAAAACCCTAAGTCTGTGGCGATAAAAATTAAACCTTGCAGCGTAGCGCGATCGCCGCTCCTAACCCTCCATCAAAATCCCCACTAAAATCTGCATCAATACTTCCAAATCTGGTAGGAACTCGGTACAGCATTAAATACTGAGTGACTACCCTAATCAACTCATCCACGAATATCAAACACTCGTCCGCGAGTATTTGATACTCATCCACGAGTATCAAATACTCATCCACGAATATCAAACACTCGCCCACGAGTATCAAACACTCACCCACGAGTATCAAACACTCATCCGCGAGTATCAAAGACTCGCCCACGAGTATCAAACACTCACCAACGAGTATCCAACACTCGTCCGCAAGTATCAAACACTCATCCGCGAGTATCAAACACTCGTCCACAAGTATCAAACACTCGTCCGCGCACTGTCGCTTGGTGAGAAAGAGTTCAAGAACAATCACTCTCTTTCCTCAAGAGCAAATGCTAAAATCTGCATCCAAGTGATATTCTATACTCTATGTTAAAAAACTGAATTTGTGAAAACTGACAGCATTTTCTATCGCCTATTTCAAGAATTTCCAAGTATCTTCTTTGAACTCATTGGTGAACCACCTCAAGAGGCTAACGCTTATCAATTTTCATCAGTTGAAGTCAAGCAAACAGCTTTTAGAATTGATGGTGTATTTCTTCCTACACAAGAAGGCGATAACCCGCTTTACTTTGTGGAAGTTCAGTTTCAAACAGACGCGGAAATTTACGCTCGACTGTTTGCAGAAATCTTTTTATACCTACGGCAAAATCAACCACAAAATGACTGGCGTGCTGCTGTGTTATATCCTAGCAGAAGTTTAGACATAGCAGATATTAAACATTACCGTGAATTCTTTACCAGTCAACGTGTTAGCCGTATCTACCTTGACGAATTAGGTGAGGCTGTATCGTCACCCATTTCCATTGCAACCGTCAAGTTAGTGATTGAGAATGAAGATACAGCAATTGAGAAAGCAAGGGAGTTGATAGATAGAACTAAACACGAGATAAGTTCACAACAGCAACAGCAGCAATTACTACAATTGATAGAGACGATCTTAGTCTACAAGTTTCCAAATATGAGTATAGAGGAGATACAGGAAATGTTTGGATTGAGTGATTTAAAGCAAACGAGGGTTTATCAGCAAGGAGTAGAAGAAGGTGTCCGTCGGGAAAAGCTCAGAACAGTACCTCTGTTGTTAAGATTGGGGTTGACTGTGGAACAAGTGGCACGAGAGTTAGAATTGACTGTAGAAGAAGTGCAGCAAACACCGCAGCAACAATCTTCTTCATGAAAAATAAGATCCCCGACTTCTTAGAGAAGTCGGGGATCTCAAAGGTAGTCAATTTGATGAAACAATTTGAAATTCGCTATTTTTTAGCTTTTTTTATCCAAGCTTTTTCTTTAAAACTGGTATTTGTCCATGTGCAAGATTTTCCATTTTAATGGCAACTATACCTTCATCAAAAGCTCTTTGAAAAATCTCTTGACTGTCTAATTTTTTATACCCCAGACCATCATAAAATCCCTGAGCAAATACAATCGCCGCTTGGTCTTCAATTGGCTGGTTCATCCCAATTGTATAGTTAATATATTGGCTAATTGCCTTTGCAGGTTTTTCTGAATAACAGGCATTCAGCAACACACAGTTCACATATTTAGCGTGCAATTTAAACAATGCAGCTAACCCTTCTGGTGATACAGGTTTGTGGTTTCCTCCATCATCCTCTAACACCAAGCTACCATCCTCCATACCATGACCGCAGAAATGAACAATTTGAGGGCGTACTTCTGCGATCGCCCTGCGAATATCTTGAGGACGTACAGCAGTTCTGGCATCAATTTCAAATAAATCTCGTCTTGTCGCCCGTTCGATCGCTGCCCTAATTTCCCGCATCTCTTTGTCTAAACGTAAATTATGCGGTTGTGGAATTGCTGCCAAAATCAATATTTTTTGCTGTATCTTTTTAGGCTCAGATTTTGTTGGGAGTGGTGCAGGTTGCAGCTGATTTTCAATTTCACATAATCTATCACTAAATTCTTTGAGGGTACACTCCTCTTCTTGAAGAACCTGTTCATATTGAAACTTACGTGATGGATCAGTTTCAATAATCAATGTTTTTTGTATCCTTTCGACTTTCTCACTTTGGAGTGTACTCAGTTCTTCAAGCCAGTTTCTTTCTCGTTCCAATCGACGCCGTTGGTCTTCTGTTACCATGTTAAATATTTATAAAAACAAGATTTTTTACGCGAATCGTGTGATAAAAGCAAAGCTGTTTTATCGAAAACTGGTGCTAACTACATGATTCCATAAGTTCATAGCGAAAACTTGAACGAAGACTCTGTGTACCTTTGCGTTTACCTCAGCGCTCCTCTGCGTTTAAAAACGTTACGAATTAATGAAATGCTGTACTAGTCGTTTTTACGCTGGACAAGCAAATTGAAGAAGCTGATGCTGAACGTGACAAAGTCGCTCAGGAACTTGACGAACTAGAGCAAAAATTAAAACAGGAAAATTAGTTACGTATCGGCTGGCGTCCATTCCCAAACCTTGATGGATGTACGTTAGCTGATAGGGGAACGCAGAGCAGTTGCCGTGCTATAAAATACTTGAGTTACTTAATCTTTCCACAAAGCAATGCCACCCAATAAACCAGTAATATTGGGAATAATCTTCACATTTGACGGCAGTTCGATATGAACTCTCACTGCTTCACCGCCGCCGATATACAGGTAATCGTAATTGAACAGATGTTCCAGAGAAGCGATCGCCTTTTGTAAGCGCCTGTTCCATTTCTTCTCACCCACCTTTTCCAAGGTTGCACGTCCTAGCTGTTCTTCGTAAGTCTCCCCTTTACGAAATTCATGATGCCCCATTTCCAAATTCGGCACGAGTTTCCCATCGACAAACAAAGCGGAACCAAAACCTGTACCCAGCGTAATCACCAATTCTACGCCTTTGCCAGCAATTGCTCCCAAACCTTGCATATCCGCATCATTTATCACCCGCACAGGGTTGTTTAAGCGCTTTGACAATGTTGTTGCCAAATCAAACCCAATCCATTCTGGATCTAAATTCGCGGCTGTTTCTGTGACACCACTGCGCACCACACCCGGAAAACCTACCGAAACACGATGAAATTCACCTTGAGTCCCTGCTAGCGCTACAATTGCATCAATCACAGCCTGCGGTTTTGGAGGTTGCGGTGTCTCTCTTCGCGCCCGTTCTGTCAAAGGTTTTCCTGTAATATCCAAAACCAATACTTTGACACCACTACCACCAATGTCAACTGATAGGGTGCGGATAGCTCCATTTTTTTCAACCATTGGGTTTTCTCTCGTCAGTTTATGATAATTGGTTGATATTTTCTAATGTATCTAGGAAATATGCGGTTATGGTTAGGCTTTTTTGCGTATTATACAATCTATACTCAGGCAGATTTTGTATGTAAAAGGGATTGGGGATTGGAGATTAGTCAAAATTGAGGACGCCCATTCCTCACTACAAACTACGCCTACCGATCATAATTAACGACATGAAACCCTAGAAAATCTGGCTTTGGTTCTCATCACTTTTGTAGAATCAGCAAGGTGTGATCCAAACCTTGGTAAATATATGCACAGCTTTATCCCTCCACAACGCTTTTTTCCCTACCTCACCTGGACTGACATCCAGGCAATGCCAGATAAGGAAAATGTGGTAATTATCCAACCAGTGGGAGCAATTGAACAACATGGTCCCCATCTACCCTTAATTGTGGATGCTGCAATTGGTGTGGCGGTTCTGGGAAAAGCTTTGGAAAAGCTAAACCCCAGCATTCCAGCATATGCCCTGCCAAATCTCTATTACGGTAAATCAAACGAACACTGGCACTTTCCTGGTACGATAACTCTAAGCGCCGAAACTCTCATAGCAACTCTGATGGAAGTTGGAGAAAGTGTTTACCGTGCTGGGTTTAGAAAACTGGTGTTGATGAACTCCCACGGCGGACAACCCCAAGTCATGGACATTGTGGCGCGGGATTTGCATATCAAGTACAGCGACTTCTTAGTGTTTCCGTTGTTCACCTGGCGAGTGCCGCATATTACCGGAGAATTACTCACACTAAAGGAAAAACAATTAGGTATCCATGCAGGCGATGCTGAAACTAGCATTATGCTGGCGATTTTACCAGAACAGGTGAAGATGGATGCCGCTGTTGCTGAGTATCCGCCAGAACAAGCAGAAGGCAGTTTGCTAAGTATCGAGGGAAAGCTATCTTTTGCATGGGCGACACGGGATTTAAGCAAAAGTGGAGTGGTAGGAGATCCCACAGTTGCAACAAAGGAAAAGGGCGATCGCATTCTCGAATCTGTGTCTGACGGTTGGGTGCAAGTTATAAAAGATGTGTATGCTTTTCAAAAGCCACAACCTGAATAAGCTGGAAAACATTTCTTGTAGGATGTGTTAGGCGCAAGCCGTAACGCATCATATTACTATTACCAATTTTATGAGCGCGAATCGGTTCGTTCCCGCTATCGTTTTCTCATTTTGATGAACTTTTGTAAAGAAATCGGAAATTCTGCGTAAAACTCATGAACCGAAACGGAGAACTAATATAGATGTCGCGATACCAATTACAGCACTCCCCGCACTGTCAAATGATTGGGCGGGGTTTTTCTTATCACTCAGTTTATGAAGTTTTGTAATAAGAACTCAGGTTGGGCAGAAAGCAGAACACAGTTAGCTCCTCACGGATGGAATTTGGGGGAAATAATTACGGAAATGAGATAAGCCTTGTGAGGGAGAATAGTTTAACGATAAATCTATGGCACGACGCCAAAGAAACACAGAACGCCACAGCTTAAGCACTTACCAATAACCCACTAGTAGACTATGGCGTAAATAGAGCAACCCTTCGGGTTCACCAGTCGCCTACGGAGGGAAACCCTTCCGAAGTTTGCCCGGAGGGAAACCCTCCTTGCAACTTCTCTCCTGCAGCGCTGGTTCACCATTTAAAATCCCCAAAAAGCCGATTCCATAATACTTTTGACTTTTGACTTTTGACTTTTGACTTCCGCCTTGCGGTACTACCCACATCATTAGCTATAATTTGCTAGTCTAAAAATAGTAGCAACATTGCTGGTGGCATAGCACAGTGGCAATGCATCAAAACAGAACTTTTTATTGAAAAAAATAAAAGAAACAGAATTATGGCGGCTTTTGAGACTAGACTGACAAGGACTTACAGCCAAGAAGATATACAGCAAATTCTCCATCTGGCGATCGCCCGTCAAGCTGATGACAAAGACAAAGAATTTTCCTACGAGCAATTGCTAGAAATTGCCGCAGAATTGGAAATTTCCCCAGAAACACTCAAACAAGCAGAACGAGACTGGCTGGAACAACTGGGAGAAATACAACAACGGCAAGCTTTTAACGCTCATCGTCAAGGTAGGTTCAAGAAGCGTTTTGGCAATTATGCAATTGTTAATGCCTTTTTGCTGTCCTTAGATCTACTTAGTGGTGGCGGTCTTTCCTGGTCACTATATATTTTACTTTGCTGTGGCTTGGCAGCCGGTCTTGATGGTTGGAATACTTTTCAAACTAAAGGCGAAGAATACGAACTTGCTTTCCACAGGTGGCGTCGCCAGCATCAGGTGAAAAAATTCTTCAACACAGTTGTGAATAAATGGCTCAAGGCGTGGCAGATTTAGTCGATTTAAACCAGTCGTCATAATAGCAGGCATTGCTGGCTGTAAACTGCTACTTTTTCCAAAGAATTTCCTTAAATCTAGGTTTTGATACCAAATCCAGTCTTGTTACCGCTTTATTTTTTAGCCCGCCCAGGCGGGTTTTGTTCGTCTAGCCCCAGCAAGCATTCCATTCTGGGGCGCGCTAAGTACAGCTTTGCATTAATTCGTAGCGTTTTGAAACGCAGAGGAACGCAAAGTCAGCGCAGAGGAACGCAGAGTTTTTCTGAAATTCATTCGTTACGAACTTGTGAAATCCTGTACTCAGTACAACTTTGCATAAGTTCGTAGCGTTATGTGTCTCATTCTGAGTGGAGGAAGCGCAACGAAGAATCCCAGATGCTTCGCTTCACTACCGTTTCGCTCAGCATGACACTTTTCGATACGGATTTATGAAATGCAGTACTAAGCTGTTACACATTTTAATTTGCTTAATTTTTTGTCAAGGCAGGGTTGTTGCGCATTATAATTTGCTTGATTTTTTGTCAAAGCAGCTTACTCCCTTATCGGTGTAAGATTACCGATGTAGTTTTTTCTCCCCAGTTCTTAAACTCCCGTGTTTAAGAGGAGCCTAAACGGTAATCTTCGGGCGAGAAACGAGTAGTTGCAATCAAAAATCAAAACTTACTCCTGACTCTTGACAATCCTCACAAGAAAGTATGCAATGGTGTTTTAGCTGATCTGTCGTAAACTTACATACATTACCAAAATTCCTAATCAGCATAAAGCGCTTGCGTCTGTCAATCGCTATACTTTCGTTGTGCCATACTACAATTCGTAACAAGCTAGATTCTTTGAAAATCTAGCTCTGTCTGCGCTGAAATCAACTGAATCCAATTAATCAAAGTGAATCAAACAAATAAAAATTTTTCCTTCCGTTTAGTTCTAGCTTTTATTATTTTGTTTTCTATTCTAAATTTAATCGTCACTGAACCTGTGATTCCTATTTTGGGGTTTCATGGCATCATTGCTTCTAAAACTCCTGTTACTCGATTATATCAGGGGTATATGCATTACCCACAACAAGATTTAGAGAAACTTTTAGAGCATTTAGTTCATAATAATTATTGGTTTTTAACATCTCAAGACTTATATGACTTTTTCTTGACAAAAACAAAAAAAATTCCGAAAGAGTATTCAAATCAAAAGCCCATCATGATTACATTTGATGATGGATATAAAACAGTGTACACAAAATTGCTTCCCATCTTATCTAAACTTGAAGAAAAATACAGTAAAAAAGTAAAAGTTGTCTTGTTTATTAATCCAGGTACTCTAGAGCAGAGAAGTAACGCTGCCATTCATTTAGGATGCCAGGAATTAAGAGAAGGCTTCAAAAAAGGTTTTTATGATATTCAATCTCATGGATTAAATCATAAAGACTTAACGACACTTAATCGTCAGGAGTTAGTTAAGGAATTATTGCAAGCCCAGATTCAACTGAGAAAATGTACACAAGATTTAGACCCACAACAACAAGTAGCATCTCATTTTGCTTACCCTTATGGAGCTTATAACAAACAGGTGCAATACTATGCTTCTAAATATTATCTATCTAGCTATCTATACAATAATAAAATATTGGATTATGGTTGTTTAAAAAACTACTACGAAATTCCTCGTATACCAATCAACGGACAAATATTATTTAAACAAATGCTACAAGAAGTCGCTGAAGGTTTTCATAAATTTAAGAGTCAACAAAAATGCGAAGGTAAATAAAGAATTTTAAATATTGATCGTCAGACTTAGGCATGGGATAAATAATATCTAACGCCTGAAACAATCAATATGAACTAAAATGAGATTTTCATGCACGAAAATATTATCACTATTGCTAAAGAAAAACGCGCCTATGCCTTAGATGCTCTGCGTGGATTTGCGATTTTAGCAATGGTCTTATCAGGCACTATAAAATATAAGATTTTGCCAGCTTGGATGTACCATGCTCAGGAGCCTCCACCTACCCATACTTTTCATCCTAATCTGCCTGGCTTAACTTGGGTAGATACTGTATTTCCAATTTTCTTGTTTTGTATGGGAGCAGCTATCCCCTTAGCGCTGTCGAGTCGCCTTGCTCAAGGATTCACCACAAAACAAGTTATATTATACATTTTTAAAAGAGGATTTTTGTTAGGAATATTTGCGATATTCCTTCAACATATTAGACCGTTTACGCTCAATCTAAATCCAACAAAACAAACATGGTGGATAGCCTTATTGGGTTTCTTCATACTCTTTTTGATGTTTGTTCGGTCGTCTGTAAACATAAAATTTAGGCAGTACAGAAAATGGATTACTTTTGGTGCTTACATCGCAGCAATTATCCTCGTCTGTTTTCTGAGATATCCAGATGGAAGTGGATTTTCTCTTTCCAGGAGCGATATTATTTTAGTCGTCCTGACAAATATGGTGATTTTTGGTTCACTTAGCTGGTTTTTTACCAAGAATAATTTGTTGCTACGTCTAGGATTGTTAGGCTTATTGATTGCTTTGCGACTGTCGGCTACTGTTAAGGAAAGTTGGATTGCTTTACTTTGGAAAGCATCGCCTGTCCCCTGGATTTTTCAATTTGATTATTTAAAGTATTTGTTTATCGTTATTCCTGGAACTATTACGGGAGATTTCATTCTCAATTGGCTGAAAATGCCAGAAATCAATAAGGAAGATGAGGGAATTAAATCAAACGGTCGTCAGCTACGTTTTTATAGCATCATTGTGTTGATGTTAGCTATTTGTTTGAGTTTACTGATTGGCTTACAGGCAAGATGGGTATGGCAAACAACGTTACTAAGTGCAGTTCTTTGTTCAATAAGCTGGTTTTTATTTGTAAATCCGGCTAATGAGACGGAAAAATTACTTAAATCATTTTATCAGTGGGGTGTTTATTGGTTGGCACTTGGCTTACTTTTTGAACCTTTTGAGAAAGGGATTAAAAAAGACCCTTCTACATTGAGTTACTACTTTATTACCACGGCGATCGCACTCTTTCTCCTAATCACATTCACTATACTTATAGACATCTTTAAACAGCTAAAATGTCTCCAACTCTTAATTGATAATGGGCAGAATCCGATGATTGCTTATGTAGCGTTTGCTAATCTTCTTTTGCCCATTTTGAGATTAACTCAACTTGAACCGTTCATATTAAATTATACAAACACTCCCTTAACAGGCTTTTTGAAAGGGGTCATTTATACGTTAACAATTGCGTTTGTTGTAAGCTTTTTTACTAAATTAAAGCTTTTTTGGAAGACGTAAAATTAAATTCTATTACGTACTGATATACACTTACCCGATTTGTGATACATTTAACACTCAATCTGAATTGTCATAATTTTCGCTAATAAATTTATAAATAACTGAAGCCTCAAACTGCTATAGAAGGAGATGCATCAATGCCAAGCACTTTAAGAGTGAAGACAAATACTGTTTTCAAGCAAGACTGGCGACTACAATCAAATGATCCTCAGTTACAAGAACAAGACAAGTATTTAGCTAAAGCAGGTCAGCAATTGCGTGTCTCGTCCATTGACCGTAATACTCAGAAATATGGTGGCGACTACTGGCTAGTCACTTTCGAGCAACCACTTCAGCCTACTCAGGGGAAACCTAAGATTAACTGGTATGTTTATGTACCTCATGTAGAAGAATTATCAGTAGATTCATCAAGTTCAGTCATTCTCAGAGCAAGGACAAGTACAACTTTTAAGCAAGACTGGAGAGCACAATCATCAAACCTCGGACAACAAGACAAGTACGCAGCCAGAGCAGGTGAGCAATTTCGCGTCTCCTCTATTGACCGCAATGCTCAGATATATGGCGGCGACCACTGGAAAGTAACTTTCGAGCAACCACTTCAGCCTAGTCAGGGGAAAGCTAAGAGTACTTGGTTCGTTTATGTGCCTCAAGTAGAATTATTAGGCAATACAGCAACCTCACCCACTATTAGAGCGACGACAAATACAACTTTCAAGCAAGATTGGAGGGTACAAACATCAAACCTCGCAGAACAAGACAAGTACGCAGTGAAAGCAGGTCAGCAGTTTCGCGTTTCGTCTATTGATCGCAATGCTCAAAGATATGGCGGAGACCACTGGAAAGTGACTTTCGCCCAGCCACTTCAGCCTAACCAGGGACAAGCTAAGAGTACCTGGTACGTTTATGTGCCTCATATAGTCTACGAATCATCTGCCTTAAGGTCTGACAGGAATATAGCACCCGGTAGTAGCAACAAATACATAACCCAGAAGATACTGCAACAAATAAATGGAAGCCCCTCTATCGAAGCTGTGACAAACGTAAGCTTGCTTTGTCCCTCGTCGGTTCTTCTCTTCTGCTTCGTTTGTACTTCTGCGGTTCGTTTAAAAAATTATTTAAAAACTATACTTTTCCATTTCCCGCGCTAAATAAGGTGCAACAGCGAAAGTGCTGCACCCTTTCATAAAATTACCAACTAGCCACAGCTTGAGCTATGGCTTCATGTGCTTTGGCAAAAGACTGCTCGCGAACTTCATCACCCGCGCCGAGGTCTTCCACATTAATGAATGTAACGTCTGTAATTCCAACAAACCCAAAAACCGCTCTCAGGTAGGGTTCCTGATAATCGTATGGTGCGGCGGGACTTCCTGGTGAAAAGTTACCGCCCCGAGCTGTGACAACTAGCAACTTTTTGCCGTCAACCAATCCCTTGAAGCCACCTTGCTCTGTGATAGCGAAGGTACGACCAACGCGAACAATTTGGTCAATGTAAGCTTTGAACGCAGAGGGTACGTTAAAGTTATACATCGGCACACCAAAGACATAGCGGTCAGCTGTCAAAAACTCATCAACTAAAGTATCTGACAATTCAATTGCCTTAGTCAGTTCGGGTGGGCGAGCATCTGGTGGTGTAAAAGCAGCAGCAATCCACGATTCGTCTACATGGGGAACTGGATTGTGACCTAAATCCCGGTAGGTGACTGTATCTCCAGAATGGGCGTTTTTCCAAGCTGTCACAAACTCATGAGTGAACTTGCGGGAGAAAGAACGTTCTCCACGAGGACTAGAGTCGATATGCAGGATATTTGCCATGAATTAATTCCCAATAGTAAACAAGTGATAGGGGGTTGCTCATTAGGCTTGTAGTTACGCAGAAACGCAACTATGAACCAGTCCCTTTATTTATAGTTAAATTTTTGAGCCGTAATAACTTTAAGCTATGTAAAGTTAACATGGAAAGTAGGCACTTAAAAGTAAGGTACTTACCTAAAAGAAACTATGAAAGCTGAAGCGGAAAACCATAGCAGGCTAACTTGTGAAGTGGAAACCACGCTCAGGGTGATTGGTGGACGCTGGAAGGTTTTGATTATTAGAGAATTGATGGGTGGTGTGAAACGCTTTGGCGAATTACAGCGAGCTTTGGGTGGAATTACTCAAAAAATGCTGACGCAACAACTTAGGGAGATGGAGGAAGACGGGATTATTCATCGAAAAGTTTACCCACAAATTCCTCCCAAAGTGGAATATTCTTTAACGCCTTTAGGAGAAAGTCTTCAACCAATTCTTTATGCAATGCACGAGTGGGGTGTCAAGCACGTATCTCAGATAAATAGTAAAAAACGAAATATTTGAGAATTACACTTTTTTGTGAAAACTGTCCTTTGTCATTTGTCATGACTCTTTAGTAATTCTAAAGGACAAAAGACTAATGACTCACGGCAGCCCTTACACTTTAACGTTTATTCATTAGTTTGTAAATATTCAATTGCCGCCTCTAATTTTGAGGAATATCCTTGAGCAAATCTCTCAAACCAAAGCCCTTCTGAAGAAAGTGGATCTAAATTGGCAAGCCAAAGATTGGCTTGCTTTTTCAACTCCTCTAATTTTTTAGCCTTGAGTTGTTCTTGTCTAATGCGTTCTTGTTCCTGTTCTTGCTGTCTTTGCAATTTTTCAGCTAAGTCTTTTTGCTCAAAATCAGCTTTGACTTCCGCTAAAAGGCTATCTATTAACGATTCCGATTTTCGCTGCATACTCATTGGTTTTGCTGAGATGGGTTTGGGCTGCTGTTGTTGGGGTTTTTGTTCTTGATATTCAGCTTTGAGTTCAGCTAAGAGTTTGTCAATGGAATCCATGATATGAAATCCTCAGTACTCCACATTCAGTTTGCTCCTTAATTTAGTCAAAAGTTAGGAAGATGCTTAGTCGTTAATAGCATTGAGCAGTACTTCTGATAAACTCATATCTTCCATATCTTCTATAGTGATGGTGTCGCAGATATCGAACTTTGCACCTGCTCCTTGTAGGTCATCATCTAATACCTTAAGAAAGCGAGTCGCCTGAGGATCTGTACCGACTTGAATAAAAGAAATCGCAAGTTCTTCATCGCGATCCATACGCCGAGAAGCTTCAATAATAACCTTCATAACCGCTTTGCGATCGTCTGGTTCACCATCAGTCACAACCAAAATAGTTTCACCATTTGGCTGAGTTTGACCGCTAGCCTTGCGTTGAAAGTAGTTATCAGTTGCGTGTTTCAATACACCTGCCAAGTCAGTTGTGCCAGATGGGTCATTTTCTTGGAAAATTTGCAATACCTTGCTAGATGTCACATTTTCGTAGCGCTTGAATCTTCCAGAAAATAGATAAACAGTGATACCATCAGGGTCAAATTGCTCGCATTTACTCGCCAAGGCAAAGGTAGATTCTTGTGCAGCAGCCCATCTGCTTCTACCACCCTTTTGGTCTGGAGTTGCCATGCTGCCGCTTTTGTCAATAATTAAAGTATAATCACGATTTTCTAGCATTTTTATTATTCTCCGTATTTATATCTGTCATTTGTCGATTAATCACTAATCAATCAGTAATCGCGTTCATTAACACATCTGCAAGGCTCATATCTTCCATGTCATCCAAGGTAATTGCGTCGCAGATGTCAAATTTAGCACCAATACTTTGCATTTGGTCATCTAAAGCTTTGAGAAACTTGGTTGCTTGGGGATCTGAACCTACTTGAATTATAGAAATTCCCAATTCTTCATCGCGTTCCATTTGGCGAGACGCTTGAATGATGACTTCAAATACTGCTTTGCGGTCATCTGGTTCGCCATCGGTAATAACTAGAATTGTTTCGCCGTTGGGTTTAGTTTGACCTGCAGCTTTGCGCTGAAAATAATTTTTGGTTGCGTCTTGCAAGACACCTGCTAAGTTTGTCGTGCCAGCCGGGTCATTTTCCATAAATACCTGTGCGACTTTGGCTGAGGTGACATTCTCGTACCGTTTAAATCTACCAGAAAATACATAAAGTGTAATGCCATCAGGGTCAAATTGCTCACATTTTCTTGCTAAAGCGAGTGTAGATTCTTGGGCTATCTCCCAGCGACTTCTACCACCGGCTTGGTCAGGAGTGGACATACTCCCGCTTTTATCGATAATTAATGTGTAATCGCGATCGCTCATCATAATCTTCCTTCGATTGTTACCTTGTTGTTCTAGTCTAGCCGTTGGGTTAGAGTACGGCTTCTACTGGCGATCGTTTGTAACAATAAGCGATGGGAGCTAAAAAAAACTCCCCCAGGCTATGTGAGGGAGGTTCAAGAAAAAGTCTTGAATCGAACCATTATGCAGGGTTAGCTTGTGCTCTTTTTTCGAGTAGGTTGATAATAGAAGCTTTTTCTAAGATTCCGACAAGCACGCCATTGTCACGAATCACCGCAAGTGCAGATAACTTTCCTTGTTCTAGTAGCTTCACGACTTCCAATAAGGGTTGGTCGGATTTCACAGTGGTAAACTCTTCAACAGGTCGCATGACTTCTTTAATTTGAGTTTCTGACCAGAGTGTAGTAGGAATAGTTCGCAAATCGTTAATAGATATTGCTCCCACTAACTGTCCGTTATCATCAGTCACTAAGAACCGATGCCAGTTTTGCCAATTCAAGATGCGCTCATCGGCAAACTCTCTTAAGGTAAGAGTAGCAGACACAATCGGGCTATCAGACGTTACCGCATCGGCTGCTGTCAAACCTGTCAGTCGTTCTTGTACTCTGGCAAACTGAGCCACATTACCAGCATTTTGGAGCAAGAAGAAACCGACTAAGGCGTTCCAAAAGTTACCAAAGCTGCCAAATAACAGTAGTGGGACTAAACCAGAAGCGATCGCCACCCAACCAAAGATTTGCCCAACTCGACCGGCAAAAACCACACCCTTATAAGGATTACCAGTTACTTTCCAAACAATTGCTTTCAGTATATTTCCCCCATCCAAAGGTAAGCCTGGAATGAGGTTAAACAGCGCTAATGCTAAGTTTACTGAAGCCAATACACCAAGAATCGCTGCCAAGGCTCCTGATGCGGCGCTAGCAAAACCAAGGGCTGTAAAGAGACTGAAGAGCAGTAGGCTCACTAACGGACCTGCGATCGCAACCCAGAAAGCTTCACCTGGGGTTTTTGACTCTCTTTCTAAGCTTGCCAACCCGCCAAATATAAACAGTGTGATTGATTTCACATCAATTCCTTGGCGAATGGCGACAAAGCTGTGTCCTAATTCATGGGCGACAACAGAGGAAAATAACAGTAGTGCTGTTAGCAATCCTAGTAGCAAAGCTAATCCCCCCGCTAATTGGGGAAATTGCGCCGCCAGTCCACTGCTATAGCTCCAAGTGACTAATCCCAGAACCAAAAACCAGGATGGATGGATGTAAAAGGGAATCCCGAAGAGATTGCCAACGCGAATTGTGCCATTCATGGCGTTCACCTTTGATTTCAGCTTGGAGAGGTTTGGTTTTACCCCTCTCGATGTCTCTATCGTAACGATTTGTTAAGCGATTTTAATCTTTTCAAGTGTCGTGGTGTCCGTCCGTTAAGGTACGGTTATCGATAATTATTGCAATGTTATGGCGGTTTTCACTTGCGACGCCAGTCCGACGGGAATTTGCACACTCAAGAACCCGGCAACGCGTTCTCTTCTCAACCGAATGCTGTGATAACTTAAGCTACACCCTACACCTTACCTCCTTACATCCTCAGGTAAGGCATAAAATCCCAAATGGTTGCGAACAGGACGCTCGCGCATCGCGTAATAATTGAACAGGGTCAGCATCAAGTGGTGGTGGCGCTACTTGTGCCTGCATTTGTTGCAGAAGGGCACGAGTATCATCTGTCATTTTGGCGAAGATGTTGTCTTTCATACAAACTATAGGACTAGTATTTGATTTTTGAACAAAATTAGGTATTGTAGGGTGCGTTAGGATGAAATCCGTAACGCACCATTATCAAGGGTTTGGTGCCGTACTCTCGGCTAACACACCCTTGTATCTTCTTAAAAATCAAACCGGATTCCTATATTCTAAAACTTATGCATTGTCAGAAAATTAAGATTATGTGTAGCGACCTGCAATACTAAAAGAAAGCGCAAGGTAAATCTGGGTTTGTTCCCGTTGCGGCGAGGTGGGTGATTGAGCGCTCAAATGCTTGGATGGAAAGATGCAAAATCCTCGTCAAGAACTTTGAGAGAACTCTAGAAGACAGCGACTGCCAAGGTTAATCTTTGTTTTATTCGGCTGATGGTTAAGAGACTTGCAACCCCTTCTTAGATCTCAAATGGGTTCTATATAATCTATTGCGAGAATTGCGAGAAAAAAGGTTGCAATTTTCCGGAACAGATAAACCTCTGCTTGTAGATATTATTAGTTGACTCATTTATAACTGAACTTCTATACGAGCCGCAGGGGATATAACCCCACCACTATTAAAAACTCGGTTATCATAACCGGGTTTTTGGCATAAGTTGCAATTCTTTTGTACGGTCTTAACAATTGTTACGTTGCATTACAATACGTTTGAAGCACAGAGACTAGTACAGGATACGAGCAGTGACACACCAAACTTCTTCTAAAACAGCATCTACCTTAGGTGATAAAGAGACAGATGTCATTGTCATTGGTAGTGGTATTGGTGGTTTAAGCTGTGCAGCTCTTTTGGCACGGTATGGCTTTGATGTGACAGTTTGCGAAAGCCACTCAATCCCCGGTGGTGCAGCGCATGCTTTTGAGCGTGATGGATTCAAATTCGACTCAGGTCCATCGCTTTACTCTGGCTTATCCTACAGTCCTTCTGCTAATCCTCTCAGACAAGTGCTAGATGCAATTGGCGAGGAGTTGCCTTGCGTCACCTATGATACATGGGGTTGCTGTCTACCAGAAGGAGATTTTGACACCTCGGTTGGTGCTGACCAGTTTTGTGAGGTACTGAAGCGGTTTCGTGGCAATGAGGCTATCCTTGAATGGCGCGAGTTACAGCGTGTGATGGAACCACTAGCGCGTGCTGCAACGGCAATACCGCCAGCAGCTTTGCGTCTTGATGTCGGTGCAGTGATGACTGTAAGTAGATTTGCCCCATCTTTATTTCCACATATTGCAGACATCGGCAAGCTTACAGGACCATTTAGCCGAATTATGGACGGCGTTATCAAAGACTCGTTTACGCGCAACTGGCTTGACTTGCTTTGTTTTCTCCTCTCTGGACTACCAGCAGATGGAACCAGTACAGCAGAGGTTGCATTTATGTTTGCAGATTGGTATCGACCAGGTGTGGTGCTAGACTATCCCGTTGGTGGGAGTGGTGCCTTAGTTGACGTCTTAGTCCGGGGACTAGAACGACAGGGGGGTCGGTTGATGCTGAACGCCCATGTTGAGCAAATTCTTGTAGAAGGGAAGCGTACCGTAGGCGTGCGTTTGCGTGGTGGTAAAGAGATAAGAGCGCGTCGGGCAGTCATTTCTAATGCATCGGTATGGGATACGCTCAAGCTGCTTCCAGAAGGGTCAGTGCCAAAACAGTTTCGGGAACAGCGAGCCAGCACACCTGAGTGTGATAGCTTCATGCATCTCCACTTAGGTATAGATGCACAAGGATTACGCTCAGACCTTGCGTGTCATTATATAGTCGTTAATAATTGGGAAGTCGGCGTTACAGCGCCTCAGAACGTCGTACTGGTATCGATTCCCTCAGTTTTAGACCCCTCATTAGCACCACCCGGAAAGCACGTCATTCACGTTTATACTCCAGGTAACGAACCTTACGACTTATGGCAGGGAATGGACAGGAAGAGTGAGGAGTATGCGCGACAAAAACAATTGCGTGCAGATGTGATGTGGCAAGCCTTGGAGCGAATTATTCCGGATATTCGCTCGCGTTGCGATGTGACACTAGTTGGTACACCACTAACACATGAGCGCTATCTGCGCCGTCATAGAGGTTCTTATGGTCCAGCAATTCAGGCTGGAAAAGGTTTCTTCCCTGGTTCTAACACACCTCTTCCAGGACTGCTGTGCTGTGGAGACTCGACTTTTCCTGGTATTGGTTTACCAGCTGTCGCCACCAGTGGGATGATGACTGCAAATACGCTTGCACCCTTACAGAAGCATTTAGGAATGCTTCAGGATATTGGTTGCATTCGTTAGGTCATAATAAATTCAGGTATTATCTTTACAAAAATTTATGTATTTAACTTGGTTAGACAGCAATTCTTGGCTACTGGAAATCGGAGGGAAACGAATACTAATTGACCCTTGGCTAGTTGGTTCGTTAACCTTTGGTAATTTAGATTGGTTCTTCAAAGGTTCCCGACCTCAAGAACGTCCAATACCAGAGAACATTGACCTGATTTTGCTATCTCAGGGTTTGGAAGACCATGCTCATCCACCAACGCTGAACCAACTTGACCGCAATATTCCAGTTGTCGCTTCTCCCAATGCTGCCAAAGTAGTACAGCAGTTAAATTACACTCAAGTCACAACACTTGCTCATGGGGAAACTTTCACCTTGAATCAAAGCGTGGAAATTAAGGCAACTCCTGGCTCGCTGGTTGGTCTAAATTTGGTGGAAAATGGATATCTCCTCAAAGAATTGGAGAGCGGTTTTACTCTCTATTACGAGCCTCATGGAAATCATTCACCCACGCTTAAGGAAATTACGAGCGTGGATGTCGTGATTACTCCGTTAATTGATGCAGCTTTACCCTTAGTTGGTTCAATTATTAGAGGGAATAAATACGCCTTAGAAGTTGCTCAGTGGTTGCAACCCCAAGTCATGCTATCTACAGCAGCGGGAGGTGATGTGATTTTTGAGGGATTACTCAACTCTTTACTTCAGATTAAGGGAAGTATTGAGGAATTTCGTTCATTACTAGAAAAGAATAATTTAGCGACACAGGTGATAGAACCAAAACCGGGCGATCGCTTTGAGGTGAAATTATCCAAGCGAGCATTAAATGTTTGATTGATGAAAATTAGAGTCCTGGTTACAACTGTTAAGAAACCTTAAAACAGTGAACAGTGACCAGTGACCAGTGACCAGTGACCAGTGAGAAGATTGACTTGGGACATCTTGATA
>NZ_CAWMYC010000142.1:0-56036 GCF_963872035.1 Scytonema sp. HK-05 | reverse complement strand
AAGTGGTCTTAGCAATCCCCACCGCGAGGGCTTGCCAGCCTGGGGTAGTTGAATAAATAGACAGTAGCCAATACGGTTGGTGATAACATAGTTTGCACTGTCTTCTGACCTATGTGGAGAATGTAGAGACGTAGCATGCTACGTCTCTACAAGCATGGAATTGTCACAAATAACCCTTAACTTAACGGTATTGAGACAGTACGCACCGTATCGTTATAGTAATGGTTAACGTCCCGAGCCAGGAACTGTTGTGCCAGAAGTACCGGAACCGGAAGTGCCAGAAGTGCCAGAAGTACCAGAAGTACCGGAAGTGCCAGAAGTGCCAGAAGTACCAGAAGTACCGGAAGTGCCAGAAGTGCCAGAAGTACCAGAAGTACCGGAAGTGCCAGAAGTGCCAGAAGTGCCAGAACCAGAATGTCCAGAGCCAGAATGTCCACCGCTTGAACCGGTAGTTCCCGAGCCTTTTGCCATGTTCTGTGCCATTTGTAGGTGATCGGCGACGATTGGAGCAAACTGAGTTGCAAACGCTCTCAGATCAGGATCTTGTCCCTGTTTGAGGTAATTTTGGTAATTAGCCAGAGTTTTGGCATGAGCTTGAGCCTGCCCTTGCATATATGCTCGGTCAAACTCTGTACCTTTTAGGTTGCTCAGTTTCGTCAATAAAGCTCTGTTTTCCTTGCCGATGTCTTTTGGTGGTGTAAAACCCTTTTGCTGGGCTATGGGCGTCAGTTGTTGGCTCGAAGTTGTATGTTCTTGAATCATGCGCTCTGCAAAGCTTCTCACTTCTTCGTTTTGAGACCGTTTAAGTGCCAGTTGACTTGTTTGGATCTCTGTCTGGTCACTTTGCGCTGCCTTGGTGATAAATTGTTTATCCACAGCAGTGAGCGAACGATTAGAACTCGTGCCGCCAGGAGAAGACGTAGCACCACCAGAAGGCGTGGTACCACCAGAAGGACTCGTTGTCCCTGGCGTATTCTGGGAAAGGATGGACTGACTAGAACTATTGGAAGAACTAGAGTTGATGTTGGCTTGTACGATTCCTGGGAAAACGATTAAGCTACTTACGCCAGCCACTCCTACCAAGCTGCTAATAAATTTTTTCATCAACTGTGTGTGTGTGTGATTGTCCATATTCATTAATACCTGTGTGTTTAAATCTTTGAAAAATGGTGATGATTTCTACTCCTGAGCACTCCTGGAGGAGATTCAGAGCAAGGTATGTTCCAAAAATCAGTTTTATAGGAACTTTGACGATGCTTTGCTTCTAACGGTATTCCTCGCACAAAAACAGGTATAGAGAGCATTCAGGTCAAGCCTCCTTGCCGTTGAGTCGTTAAGGCAGGCTTGAGCTTAATTTGCTTCTTATGAAAAGGTAACTACTGTAGCTTTTTCAAACTTCTACCTCAGGAATATCCTCCGCTTCCATCTGTAGAGGTACTTTATGGCTATTGCAAAGTGCGGTGATCAGCAATCAAGGTAAATGCTAGCTAAACCAAATTCACAACGCTTGTAACTATCTCCTAGCTCTTTTCGTTTCTTTGCTAACAGACAAGAATTAAAAGCATAAATAATTACTTTCACTTACCGAAGTTATTTTTTTATGAAAGAATATAAAAAATATTAAAATTAATAGTTAAAAATTATAAATATGGTAATATTATAGTTAAGCAAAATTATTGCTGCAAAAAGCAATAATAGATTTGTGTAAGACATACAGGTCTTAATCCTGCCATACCAGAAAATTTGGGATAAAGCAAGATATCTCAACAGCAAGAATGAGTGAAAAGAGCGTAAGTCTTTTCCCAAAAACAAGCCGGATTTCTGTATGTAAGAGTGTATGTAAGAAATAGATTAGACCTCTTACAAAAGTCAATTTTTTTGTATATGAAACCACAGAGAAACCTTGCCCTCGAGCGAAGCGAAGGGACAGATATACACAGATGAATTATCTGCGTCGTGCATCTCTTGTACGTCTGCGGTTCCAAATAGCCCATGACCGGATTTTTGCAAGAAATCTATTCAAGATTGCCTGAAATAAAGGTCTATTTTCCGTAACCGCTTCTTGAAACGGCGAATGCAATTCTGCTCTTTATGGTACTGATTTAAAAGTAGCTATAGAGGCTTGTGATTGCGTAGACGAAATTGAGGCTGAAGTAGTTTTCATCATGCACAAAAACCAGAGAAAACAGCAATAAAGGGTACTCATATAGGTTAACAGGCTAACCAGAAAAGCGAAGCTACAAGATAAAAACCTGATTTCCATAAGAAAACGGGTTTATAAAAGCAAATTTATGGAATCCTTATGAAGGAACATTTAAGTGAGACAACAACCCAATGGCTTATCGCAAAAGCGTACAATATTCAAAATTTAAATTGCCGGGGTGAGAATGGCGATACAGCATTGATGAAAGCCACAAGAGAAGGCGTCTACTCAGTCGTTCAAGAACTGATTGACGTAGGTGTTGATATTAATGCTAGAAACAATGACGGTAATAATGCTTTGTGGTTTGCTTGTTTTGGCAACCACTACGATTTAATTGATTTGTTGATAAGGGCAAACATTAATATTGATAACCAAAATGATAACGGCGCAACTGTTTTAATGTACGCAGCATCAGCTGGGAAACTAGAAGTTGTCAAGCTGCTATTAAAGCATCATCCTAACCTAGAGTTGAAGAACTTAGACGATTTTACAGCTATAGATTTTGCCAGCACCATAGAAGTTTTAAGAATACTTAAAGATGCAACCAAGCCAAAAAGTAGGTAAAACTTACCACGACTCTACAAAGCATTCTTACCTATCAGTGATGCTCGATCCTAATTATGTGGATGCATCTACCCAACCATCACCGTTTAAATTCTATCCAAAGTTTTATAGGAGATTGAAATTAAATGTCAAGAATCCTATTCATTCATTTCTTTGGCTAACCAGTGCTATTACTTTTGAAAAATATTATCAAGATGAACCATATAAGCTGCGAGTCAATCCATCCGCTGGCGCTCTCTATCCTACTGAAGTTTATGTACAAATTCGAGGGATAGAGGGGATAGTAGATGGTATCTATCATCTAGAAGTTGCAAATAATTGTCTAACACTCATTTATGAATTGATTGATGATGGATTAGAGAGTTACATATTAGCTAATAATCGTATCATCGGATTCATTTTTTTAATCAGTTGCGTTTATTATAGGTCTAGTTGGAAATATAAAGAAAGGAGTGTGAGGTATTGCTGTTTAGATAGCGGGCACCATCTAGGCGCTATTGCAGCCTCAACTTATCTACACAATAGAAATCTACAATTATTGTTTGATTTTGATAAACTCGCTCTCAATGCTGATTTAGGCTTTGAGAATAAAGAGTTTATTACTGCTTGTGCCATCTCTGGTGAGTTCCAAGAAAAGAAAGTCAGACGTTTAAGGCTGAAAGTACCTTTCGTTTGCGGAACTGATTATTTTGAAGCTAATCAATTTATTGAAGATGGCTATCAAGCAACTGCTACTTCTGGGAGTTCCCAAAAACAACTAGAGTATCCGCAGTTTGACTTTGACAAGGAAAGATTTTACCAAACTGTTTGGAACAGACGCTCAATCAGGCGTTTTCAGAAAAAGTCTATCTCTGCGAAAGATTTCTGGAATATCTTACAGGAAGTACAAAAACCGATACCAACAGAAAATTTCGAGGACATAGAAATTTACTCTGTTATTCACCGAGTTGAGGGAATATTGCCTGGCTTATATCAAGGAAAGCGTCTGGTTAAAGCAGGAAATTTCAATGACAAGGTGGGTTACTTGTGTGTGAATCAAGCCCTTGCTAGAGATAGTGCTGTAACTTTATTTTTTGTTTCTAACTACAGCAATTATCAAACGGCGATGCAAGTTGCTGGTTTTTTGGGACAGAGAGTGTATTTATTCAGCAACTATTGGGATATTCAGTGTAGCGGTATTGGTGCTTTCTATGATGACGAAACTCAGGAATTTTTAGAAACAAAGAAAGACGTACTCTATGCAATGGTCATTGGAAAATAGTTAGAGTAATCGAGAGACAAGGAGATGAAGAGCAAACATTTTTTTCACGAAGAGGATTCACGCCCTGTTCAAGCTACATCAGCAGATATTATCCTGCGGCAGCAACTCGAGTATTCTATTAGTAGATACTTTTACGAAGGGTGCGATCGCACTATCCAAGATTTATTGTCTAATTGTCGGTGGTACGTAACCACGCACGCCAGTACTTTAACCTTGGTTATTGAATGTCCAGACCAAGTGACAAACTGGCGTATGTTACAGAAACTTGTGACGATGGCTGCATTGCTACATACACTTGTCAGCAGTGCAAAAATTCGTCTCTGTCCTCCCAAAGGTCAAGGAATGCCTTTTGAAATGAGAGTTGATGAGCTCTCAGTTTACCAAGATCTGGCTTAAGTTTGCAATACAGCCTGCGTTCTTAATTTGCGGGATCTACTCAACATATTCTTGGCGTACAATCAACTGCTTAAAACACACTTGTCTTTATTATTAATAACTACATTTGGTTGGATGCTGAGATTTTGACTGACTTCGCCTGAGTCAGGAACTTAGCTCATGCTAACTCAGTCAATAACTTTGACTTACTATGTTACGTATTTCTCCATTTGGTTAAAGGTAGTTCAAAATTGCAGTGAAGACTCATTTACATCAAACAAAGTAAGTTTGAACGCAAGAGCGAGTAAAAAAAGACGAGATAACAGTTTCATTTTTCGTGTCAAGTGTTTCTCCTTGGCTGCATCTACCTCTTTATTCGTCTTGCCTTTTTCTGGACGCGACAAATCGCTTCTGGTAGAATAATGGCTACTTTGTTAGTACTATCTGCAATATCATGACGCAACTTTGCACAAAATTTACTGAATACCAACCAAAAGATGTGAAAACATTAAAGCCATACCTTCTGTAGTTACAGATATTTTTAAGCAGATGAACAGAAAATTTGTCTTCACCTTGCTTTCTAGTCCAGTACTGTTTGCTTCTATGCTGTCTTTGGCAATGATGAGCCAACCAGCTAGAGCAAATCAAACAGTGAATCCAGCCACCAACAATCTCTCCTGCACAAGTTCCCCTCACAAACCAACTCCTCGTCTAACATGTTCGCGGGTTAACAACGCTTCTGGTTCCTCTGTTGTAGAATTTGCAGCACCACAACAAGGCAATCAAAATCTCATCGCCGAAGAACTGCAATTCACTGATGAAGAAAGCGAAGCAGCCATAGCCAAATATGGCTGTGATTGCGTAGCCTGCATCAATGGTATTCGTCAAATGCGAGGTCTTGCTCCTGTAGCAGGATAGTGAACAAGCGAGGAAAATTACTATAGAAAGAGCCAGAAATTATGTTTTCTGGCTCTTTGTTGTGTGCAAAAAAACAATCAAACGAGTTTTAAGTTCAGCAAAAACCTACAGCTTACCAAGGCTATGCAGCCCCAAGATAACGCCGACTCCTAAAATATGACCAAAATTGACAATTTATAGTAAAAGGCAACTAACTGTGATACTCCTGCTGATACGCTCTTAAGAGGTAAAGAAGCAATCATCGTGAAGATAATTTAAACTCAAGGTGATGTAGATTCATAGTTCCTACCTCTGTTATGTCCTCTACTATTGATTCCTTGCCACCAAATCTTGCTAAAATTGTCCAACGCTTCCAACGAGCCTCTGACCCAAAGCGACGTTACGAACAGCTCATTTGGTATGGTCAGCGGCTCAAGGAGTTTCCAGAAGCTGACAAAGTAGCAGAAAACAAAGTTTCTGGCTGCGCTTCCCAAGTTTATGTCACAGCGACTCTAGAAGACGGTAAAGTCATATTCCAGGGGGACTCGGATTCTCAATTAACCAAAGGATTAGTCGGGCTTTTGGTCGAAGGGTTAAATGGACTAACCTCTGATGAAATTGTGCAATTGACTCCAGATTTTATTCAAGAAACAGGTTTAAATGTCAGCCTGACGCCCTCGCGAGCTAATGGATTCTACAACATTTTTAAAACCATGCAAAAAAAAGCGTTGGAATCTCAGTTAATCGCTAATGGCTAACATATAGTTAATAGTCAATAGTCAATAGTCAATAGTAGAAAACTATGGATGATAGACTATGGACTCCGGACTATTGACTCACTAGAAAACTGAAATAGCCAAACCTCATAAGAAAATGTTTTGTCATGTCAACCAATTTATTATCTGCATCTCCCTATAGTGAGATTGGTGGAGTTGTTCAAGAATATTTTTGGAACTGGGAAAACCAGCAATTGCGCGTTGTCTATGAAAGTTTAGGAAAAGGTACGCAGCTTTTGCTACTCCCAGCTTTCAGTACCGTTTCTACGCGCTCAGAAATGGGCGAAATAGGCAAATTGCTTTCTCCCAATTTTGAAGTAGTCGCAGTAGATTGGCCTGGTTTTGGGCAATCTTCACGCCTTGCAGTAAATTACGGACCAGCTTTGTATCATGACTTTCTGGAAGGTTTCGTCGCATCTGTAATAAAGACGCCAGTAGCAGTGGTTGCGGCTGGTCATAGCGCAGCTTATGTTCTGCAACTCGCAAATAAAATACCTTCCGTATTTTCCCGTATAGTATTGGTAGCTCCGACTTGGCGCGGTCCGTTACGGGTTATGGGACTGAATCAGCAAATCACTGGGACAGTTAGAGAGTTGGTGCGATCGCCTTTTGTTGGTCAAATTCTTTACAAGCTCAACACCTTACCCTCTTTCCTCAATTTTATGTATCGTCGCCACGTCTACGTAGATGCGGCAAAACTCACACCCGACTTCATCCAGCATAAATGGCGCAATACACAACAGCCAGGGGGAAGATATGCTCCGGCGGCGTTTGTCACCGGTACCCTCGATGCTGTAGACAACCAAGCTGATTTTCTAGCGCTTGCTCGGGGTTTGTCTGTACCGTTGAAAGTTGTTATTGGAGAATCCTGCCCTGCGAAATCTCGTGCTGAAATGGATGCTTTGGCAACTTTACCGGGAGTACAAACAGCAGTTCTTCCTGGTTCGTTGGGAATGCATGAGGAATACCCACAGGCTGTGGTTGAAGCGGTTCGAGATTTTTTGTTGTCTAGCGAATCATCTTTGTCGTAATGTACTAGCAGCAATTATGATATACACACCTAGAACGTGACGAACAAATTTAGTATTAATCAATACTCTCCAGCCCGGTTTGACATTACCCAAGACATCATTGGTTCTTTACTGCTGAGACTCATTAAACAGTGGTTGGAGAGCGAGCAAACCGGGCGGGCCACCAAGTGAAAAAGCACGCGCTCAATTATTGCGGATGATGGGTGGAGATGCTATTCGTGGAGGAGTTGAGCGTTATTTTGGTATTAAATTGGCATTTCAAAATTGTCACAACGTTGCTGCATTTCATCTAAATGGATTAAATTCGACTGCTTACCAAAACTTTATCTCTATCGAAAGTCAAATTCTTAACCAAACACCGGAATTAGTAGACTTTCTGTAAAACTACCCGAACAATAAAGCCGCGACACCTCCCTTTCATCTTCCCACTAAAAAGTTTTTCCTTGTCTGTCCCTATAACGGGGAGTTGGCGGGGATAGGGAAAAAGGGGGGTTTCTTGGTGAAAATTTTTCTATAATTGCCTAAAGATCCACAATATCGCTGGCGAAAACAACCCGTATAAGCAATATCCGCCATCATTATTGTGTTTATGCTCATAGAAGTTTTTATGTCAAAAAAATTACGATTAACCCTACCATTACGTACTGCTCTCGTCGCTCTTACTATTGGCTTGTTCGGGTGTCAGAATCTGGGTAGTGTAGCCAACACTTCTTCTACTGCGACTGTTTCTGAACTCAACAGTAATCTTCCTAAAGTCGTGGTAACGACAAGCGTATTATGCGACTTAACCAAACAGATTGCACAGGAGACAATTAATCTCACCTGCTTAATTCCCCCTGATACAAATCCCTACCTTTATCAACCAAAACCAGAAGATCGGCAAGCCATTGAGCAAGCTAAATTGATTCTTTTCACTGGGTACAATTTAGAACCTAGTTTGCTCAAGTTAATGAAAGGGAGCAAAAACAGTGTCCCTAAAATCGCAGTTGGTCAACGTGCTGTTCCTCAACCACTAGAGTTTAGAGCAGATGGCAACACAGTACCAGATCCTTACATTTGGCACAATGCTAACAATGGTATCAGGATGGTAGAGATCATTAGCAGTAACCTGGGTAAAGCAATACCAGAAAATGCATCGCTTTACACCAGCAACGCGCAAAAAGTCAAAAATGAACTCACCAAATTGGATGCTTGGATTAAGTCAAGAATTGGTAGCGTTCCCGCCAAACAACGCGAATTAGTCACAACCCTCGATGCAATGGGTTATTATGCCAAAGCTTACGGTCTTTCATATGCAGCTGCTTCGGAAGGTGTTAGTGAACAGTCTAAACCTACTGCGACCCGAGTAAAAGCACTGACAAGATACATCAAACAATCTGGGGTTCCAACACTTTTTTTAGAAACAACAAATAACCCTGATTTCATGAAATCTGTCGCCAAAGACACAAAAGTAAAACTGTCAGAAAGGAAGCTATTTGCTGATAACTTAGGTGCCCCAGGAAGCGAAGCGGACACATATCAAAAAATGATGGTTGCTAATACACGCACAATTGTAGAAGGGTTGGGGGGGACATATCTGATATTTGAGCCAATACTCTCGAAGTAGTCAATACCAATACTAATAACTATTGGAAAATTCGGTAATCGGTAATGGTTGATGGGATATCCCACCATTACCATGTGAATATTACGTAATAATACAAATAGTATCAGTAGTATTAGGTTAACAACATGACTTGCGAGTTGTGTGAAAGAGAAGTGGAACCATTAACTGTTCACCATCTGATTCCTAGGCAGAAAAAGGGTCATCATGGACCGAAAATAAATATCTGTTCTGCCTGCCATAAGCAGATTCACACCCTGTACGATAATACACGCTGATTCACAGGAATTGAACTCGCGGTCGAAGCTAAAAAATGAGCCGCAAATGCACAAATTCCTCTCTTGGGTGAGCAAGCAAGACCCCAATAAACGGGTGAAAGTGCATCGTAGAAGAGCTTAAAGCGGTGGTGCTGGAAGAGGTTTCGCCGGAGCTGACATTGGATCTACCCCACCTTGCCCCACTTCAAACTGACTCATCATATCGTGGTCTTCGTGAACTATGTTGTGGCAATGGAACATATACCTACCCGTATGAGGTCTAAACTTTCCAATCACCCGTACTCTCTCGTTTTCACCAACGTAGAAAACATCCTTCAAGCCACGCTCATAAGGAAAAGGTGGTTGACCATTACGGTCAAGTATTCGACCATCAATGAGGTGAAGGTGCATTGGATGAAACGAGATATTTGCGGTGTCGTTAAATGTCCATATTTCCACGTCTTCGAGTTGAGGATTTGCATCCACTCGATTTCGGTCCCATCCATTGTTGTTAATCACCCACAATTGATCAGCACTTCTCTGCTCGATGGTGAAGTCGCGAGTTCGTACAGCTGAAGATTCTGGTATAAATTCAATATTGCGTAGTGTGCTGGGAACAAAGCTGTCATCGCTCTCGGCGCGCACCACGTCAAAGCGCATAATTTTATCTGTGTGGGTGAAATTATCGTTATTAGGGAGTCCCAGATTTTGCAGTACTATCTGAGTTCCTATAGGATATTTAGAAAAATCGATAATCAACTCATAACGCTCTCCCGTTGCAATACGCATATCTTTAGTATTTACTGGTGCAGACATCAATCCACCATCAGTACCAATTACAATCAAGTCTTCACCAGTACTAAGAGCGAGTCTGTAAGAACGGGAAATGGATGCGTTTAACACCCGGAAGCGGTATTTGCGGTTAGCCACTTCCATGCGGGGCCAAGGCACACCATTGACTGTAATGACATCGCCCATTAGGCGCACATGAGCTTGGTCATCAAAAATGAGTGAATTATCAGACGCGAATTGCTTATCGTGAATGATCAAAGGGACATCATAATCTCCTTTAGGAAGTGGCAAATTAAGTTCATCGTCATCTTGAACTATGTACATTCCAGCCAAGCCCATATAAATATTTTGCGAAGTTCTACCATGAGCATGGTCGTGGTACCACAAAGTAGCGGCGTTAGTGTTGGGATAGACATAATCCTTGTAGTACCCCGTAGAAACAAAATCCCTAGCGTAGCCATCGTACTGGGGTTGCGATGGCATTCCATGTACGTGGACTGAGGTGTTTACACTAAGAGTCTTGGGAAACCACATAGATAGTCGATTGCTACGTTGTTTGATAGCAATATTATTGATAAACCGCACAACTGATTGTCGATTTTTACGCTGTTTAATTGTCGGTCCGGGAAATATACCGTTATAGCCCCAAATCTCCGTCGTTTGCCCTGGTAGAATTCCTACTTGAGCTGTCTGCATGGTGATTTGGTAGTAATCAGTTGTTGCATCGCTGCGTACAGGACTTAACACTGGTGGTGTGCGGAACCCAAGTGTAAATGGCTGAACTGGATCATTGGCTCTTTGAGCGTATCCGCGATACTGAAGTCCTACAGGAAGTACAATAGAACCTCCTGCAAGCGCTGCCATCTTTAGCGCTTGGCGTCTGCTGATTTTTTTCATGATCAAGTTTGTTGGTTAAGAACCTGTATAAATTTGACTAGTTCAAAACTATTCAGGAATTTATGTAAATATTTCAGAATAAATATAGCAAAATATAAATTTTTGTTTTCAGGTAAAACTACTAACTTGGCAAAGATTTTACAAATAACAAGTTTTGATAAAATTTCAATTTTTATCCCTGTTTTAATTTTTGCTTGTGTTTATTGGAAAAGTAGTGGGAAAAAGTATGCTGTGGTTTCAAAGCTATTTATACAACTCTTTTCTACAAATAACGCTTATTTTTTATAGGATGAAAAACGCTACTGATTGAAAAATATCTAAGAAATATAAATAATATTTTGTCAAATGTTGATTGATAATAAATAATCCTACAGCGAAGTAAATAAGTTTAATTTATTTTGATTATTAGTTGTTTAAAAAATAAAAAATCACCTTTTTTGCAACCAATGAAGCATCACCCCGCCCTTACGGGCAACCCTCTCCGAACTTCGGAGAGAGGTTTTGAACGCAACGCGCGTATTACTCGCCTCCGTAATGGCCGTCAGTCACTTTGCCCCGGAAAACAATGTACTGGTAAAGGTTGTAGAACAGCATAACGGGGATGAGGAAGCCAATGAAGATAATCATGATCACCAGCGAACTGGGATCAGCAGATGCTTCATAAATGGTGATCTGCGTGGGAATGATATAGGGGAAAACAATTAACCCTAGTCCCAGGAATGTGAGAACGAAAAGAAGAATTGTCCAGACAAAGGGCGCTCTTTCTTCTTTACGATTTAGGCTTTGGAGAAGTTGCCAAATCAGCAGAACTCCCAGTATGGGAATGACAGCAAAGATATAAACGAGGGGTGGCTGAAACAAGCGAGCCCTGACGCTTTCATAAAATATTGGTGTTGTAATTGTGATGAAAATGGCACCAATGAGCGTTGTCAAAGCCGCAATTTTGGCAGTTCTATAGTGAGTTGTTTGCAGCTCGCCTGTCGTTTTCCAAACAAGATAAGTTGAGCCAATGAGGACATATGCTTGAATTAAAGTTAGAGCCACCAGCACTGTTTGCCAGCTCAGCCAGTCCCAAGATGTCCCAATAAAGTGACCTGTCTCATCAACTGGAATCCCTTTTAACACAGCACCAAGGGCGAAACCTTGACCGAGTGCGGCGACAAAACTCCCAGCACCAAAGGCGAAATTCCAAAAGAATTTTCGGTTGGCTAGCTCTCGGAACTCAAACGCTACAGCACGAAATATGAACCCAAACACCATCGTGAGAATTGGGATGTACAGCGCGTTGAGAATTGTGCCATAAGCTAAGGGAAATGCTCCAAAAAGACCCCCAGCCATGAGAACCAGCCAGGTTTCATTGGCATCCCAAATGTTGCTCAAGCTGGTCATTAAGATGCTGCGGCGTTCTTCATCTTGTGAAGTTAGAGATAAGATGCCCACTCCTAAGTCAAATCCATCAAGCATCACATAGAGGAACAAGAACAGAGCTAAAATGACGAACCATACCTGCGGCAGAAAATACTCTAGCGTCTCCATACAACCTCTTTGGGTGATGTGCCTTTATTTGCACCTAGCACTAGTACTTCATGTCATTAATTTTGCCGGGTTGTAGAGACGTTGCATGCAACGTCTCTACAAAATTTCTGTAATTTACAAATGCATCACAATTAATCACACAGACTACTACGCTAGGATGCTTGCCAAAATGACTGACTCTTGACTTTTGTTTATTGTTGTGCTTCGAGAGGACGCTCGTCTGGAACAAACTCTCCTGGAGTCGTATCTATTGCAGGTCTATCCGGTTCCACTCCTGGTACCGGGAGTTCTAGATTGGGACCCCTACGAATAATGCGGCTGCCAAAGTACAAAACCCCAACAAACAAAATGCTGTAGACGACAGCAAAGCTAGTGAGTGAGACTAAAACATTACTTGCAGGTAGATTAGATGCCCCGTCAACGGTGCGAATTTGTCCGTAGAGAATCCACGGTTGTCGTCCAACACAACGCACAATCCAGCCTGAGTCTACGGCGATGTATCCTAGAGGAGCTGCAAAAACCCAACCACGCATCAGCCAACGCTGCTGACCAATATTTTCCGCTGAAAGTTTACCGCGCAACCACTGCAAAACGCTCAACAGCATCAATCCCGCGAAGAAAAATCCAATCGCAATCATGGTGCGGAAAGCGTAGTAAATTAAACCAATCATGTGAGGACGGTCTTCTGGTTTCCACTCACTCAATCCGCGTACTGGGTAGGTGAGATTTTTCTTGAATTCCAGAATGTATCCTAGGGCATTGGGAACGGTAATTTCCCAGTCATTTTTCTGTGCTTTGTCGTTGGGTATAGCCAGTAAGCTCCAATCTGCAGGCTGTCCTGCGGGTGTTGTCTCCCATTGCGCCTCCATTGCGGCTAGTTTTGAAGGCTGATACTGATAGACTTGTTCTCCACTTAAATGTCCGATATAAATCTGCAATGGAGCAACGGCGATCGCCGCAGCTAAAGCAATCTTCAAAGACTTAGAAAAGAAGGCTTCGTGGCGACGATTGAGAATGTACCAGGCGCTAATCCCACCAATCACAAACAACGAAGTCTCCAATGTGGCAAAGAACATATGGAGAACACTGTTCTTCATGAAGGGGTTGGCGATCGCCGCAAAGTAATCATGGACAACAAACTTGCCATTAACGAGTTCCCCACCTGCTGGGGTTTGCATCCAAGAATTGGCTGTTAAAATCCACAGCGTTGATAAGTTTGCGCCAACTGCAACAAGGATGCTGGAGAGATAGTGAATTATGGGATTGACACGCTCCCAACCAAATAGCATAATGCCAAGGAAAGCGGCTTCTAGCATAAATGCCCAAGAAGCTTCAAACCCAATGACACTACCAAAAAAGTTGCCAACTGCTTCTGAAAAGCGTGACCAATTGGTGCCAAATTGAAACTCCATTGGGATGCCCGTTGCGACACCAATCCCAAAGTTCAGGACGTAGAACTTAGACCAAAAGCGGGCATGAAGGTAGTAATCAGGGTTACGAGTCTTGAGCCACACTCCTTCAACAATAACCAGGTAAATTCCCATACCTGTGGTGAGGACGGGCCAGAGCATATGGAATAATGCAGTTAGAGCAAACTGCATACGTGATAACACAACAGAATCCGACAAAAATTCCACAGCTATCCCCCTATAATTAGGCAAAATCTACGGATAGATTCCCTTGTATAGTATTGCAACAATCCTTGACAGTGCGTTTTTTGAGAAAGTTTTAAGGTTTGACAAGACGTAGTTGACTTGTGCATCAGCGTGATATTTTCTTAAGGCTGGCGATTACCTTACTTGTCGAGATTTACGGCGGTTGGTGGTACATCGTCACACAGATGGCGATCGCTCTTACTGACATTCGGTTTTTAATTTTGACTATCACACCCTACTAGGCTTGCGGTGCGTTACTGGGCTAGGATAAAAAACAACATTGATTGGGAAAATTGGATGGAAAACCGGATACTTTCTGAAGATTTCCGAGTATATGTAGGTGAGGGAGGTGTCATCAATCATCCCGTACCGGGCTACCAAGAGCGCATTTTGCCAACGGTCAATCGCTATCGAGGCAATGATGGAGGTTATATTGCAATTTACTCCCACAATGCTAGTCAGGGCGTTTACAGCGTTGAAGAAGGCATTTATGTCATTGGACAAATTCGTTTACAAGGAAAATACATTGGCAGAATTTTTCACCCTGCGGGCTATGAGGAACAAGATATCAGTGCTGTAGAGGAGTTTAAGCGACTGGCAGACGAAAATTTCTCCGTTTGTCAGGGAGACTGTTGGGCAGGAGGTGATACAGGAGGATGGTTTGGTATTCCCCTAGAGTAATTGCTGTTGAAAAAAGCTCCTTTTACGAGGAACCTTATACCTTAATTCATATTTTGGCAAGATAACCACAAGAAGCACTAAATCCACTTCTGGGAATCGTATTTCAGATTGGGGAAATTTTCTGGAGAGAGAACTTGGCGAGCGTCCTCACTCACATTGGGATTATTCGTCAAGTAGCCTGAAATCCATTCGCATCCATAATCAATTAGTTGATCTAGCCCTAACTCTAGCTTCAAATTCCATAAAATGGCTATCTTGTCATTGCTTGCTGAGGCAAGAGTCTGACCGTCAGGACTAAAATCTAGTGCATTAACCTGGTCATTATGTCCGTGTAAAGTTTTTTTCAAAGTGCCGTCTAGATTCCAGAGTTTGACTGTCTTATCATAACTAGCTGTGGCAATCATATCACCATTTGGGCTAAAACGAACAGCAGTTACTTGGTCTGTATGTGCAAAAATCTTGGTCGGAGTAACAGTTGTGCTGTTCGTATTGTTCAAAATGTTATCTATTTGCCATAGCTTGACGGTTTTATCAGCACTCCCTGTTGCTAAGAAGTTACCATCTGGGCTGAAACAAACTACAAGAACTAAATTATCATGCTGCTTAAAGTTTCTTAGCAATTTGAAGTTGTCTTCTTCCTTTCTCCAGAGTTCAACACTTCCATCTCCTTTACCCAAAGCAAACATCTGACCATCTGGGCTAAAACAAACAGACAATACTTGATAATCATACTCTGCAATAATTCTGCACAATTTACTTTCAGAATCACAAAGTTCTAGATATCCTTTCCGGTCTTGGCTGCCGCTCCCAAGTAAAATGGTTTGGTTGTCAGAACTAAAACTCACTCCAAAAACTGTTGGCAGATAACTTTCGCCTGTATGGTTGCCTAAATTATGCGCGTGAAAATCTTGCTTATCTTTATCATCATCTAATTTCCAAACTTTAACTTCTCTATCTCCAGCAGCCGTTACAAACATTCTGCCATTGGGGCTAAAATCTAATGCGGTAATAGTTCCATTATGTCCTTTTCCCCAATTTCTTAATAACCTCCCGTCTTGACTCCAAAGTATTAATTGCCCCTGCCCACTTGTCGTGGCAATCATCGGTTGCTTAGGGTTAAACCTTACGGCATAAACTGAGCCAGTATGATGGTCGTCTAAGCCTTTGAGCTTACTGCCATTTGGTCTCCAAAGCCTGACACTTCCATCGTTACTGGCTGAAGCAAGTATCTGACCATCAGAATTGAAACAAACTGCACCCACTTTATCCCTATGCCCATTAAGGGTTGTCAATAAGGTGGCATCGTTTGTCTTCCAAATTTTGACTGTTGTATCCGTACTCACTGAAGCTAGTGTTTCTCCATCAGGGCTGAAACTGACCCCCCAAATCGCATCTCTATGGGCTTCTTCTATAGCTGTACGCCACTTACCGTTTTGATCCCAGAATCTAATTTTTCCATCATTACTTCCTGTAGCAAACATATCGCCATTTGGACTAAAATCTATGGCATTCAGTGAATTTCCCGCTGTTTGTGTCTGTTGTATTGTCGTTCCGTCTGTTTCCCAAAGGTATAACTCCCCAAACGAACCTCCAGAGGCAATAAGCTGTCCGTTGGGGCTAAAAGCGAATGTGTTTAAGGTATCACGTTCGTCGTTTTGGAGAATTACCTCTTTACCTTCTAGGTTCATAAGTCTGATAGCGTTTGCTTTTGGTTCTTGTTGAAGTTGCGATGTTCTATATATGAAGTGAGCAATCATATGACCATCAGAACTCGATTTTACTGGGGAAAAACCTGGTGGTATTCTCTGTACCAAAGCACCATCTGACTGCCAAAATCTAATTATCCTTTGGCTATCCCGCATCAGAATGAGTTGTTGGTCGGTAGTAAATTCTAATTTTAAAAGTCGTCCCTGGTTATCCAGCAAAAAAATCGCTCTATTGGAAGTAAAACTCAATTCTGCAACCATGTTTAATGGTATATCCTTGTCCTCCAAACGATTAAATTCTTTGACTTTGGAAAGGATTTGCCGCAAGACTACCTCAGTGCGAAGACGGATGTCTTCTTGTATCCACTGCGATTCGGAATTTCTAAGCTGTTGGAATATTCTGGCTGCTTTCAAAATATGTATCAATGCTCCAAGTTGATCGTCTTGAAAACGGGCTTCAGATAAAGCAGCTAACGCACTGACTTGACCTTGCAGCGCCTCGTCTCGTTGTTTTTCGTTTTCCTCAAGTCTCTTGCGCCTCCCCTCGATGCTCTTGTTGATAAACTCTGTTTCTACCTTGTTTAACCAGTTTCGACCAGACTTAATAACTAGCTTTAACCGAGAAAGGCGACCTTCTTCTTCTGTCCAAAGAAATCCTTTATCTTCTTTCCAATCATTGGCAGTAGATGTTAAACGTCTTTGCAGGTACAAGATTTCTTGGTCTTGACTTTTCCACAGAAGTAACTTGTCCCACCGCAGCACCAAAGCATCATGGGCTGGCTCCACATAAGCCTCACGTTGGGAATTAGAATCTTCAACGATTAAACGGGCTTCAGAAAACCGTTCGATGACTGTATCCACTCGCTCGTTTTCTTTTTGATCTGGATACTTCAGTTCAGATCTTGGTACTTGCCGCCGCGTTAACCCATTGCCCTGCAATGAAATCATTCGTAACATTATATTACGCACCGTGTGACGATAAGCATCATCTTGAACCAACTCTTCATACAATTGGTTAGCACGCTTGGTCAGAGAACCTACTACTCCTCCCCCAAGGCTTTCATAGTCCTCCCAAGTGATTTCTCGTTTTACGGGTTCACCGTTGCGTACACTCTCCAGATACCGCAGGGCGAAGTTTTTATACATAC
This sequence comes from Scytonema sp. HK-05, assembly GCF_963872035.1. Lineage (NCBI taxonomy): Bacteria > Bacillati > Cyanobacteriota > Cyanophyceae > Nostocales > Scytonemataceae > Scytonema > Scytonema sp. HK-05. The sequence goes on along the minus strand of NZ_CAWMYC010000142.1, from coordinate 38,654 downwards.
TCTGTAAGGCAACTGAAAGTAGTGGCAATGCTCCTGGCATTCCTGCCACTTCATGGCTTAGTTGTTTCACTAAAGTACGTTCACCATTATCCTTCTTCTCCTCAAAGAAAACTACTCTTGTTGAAGCAGGTTTCTCAATCGCTTCCTCTAGCTCTTCTCGCTCCATCATAGGCACAGTAAATCGTGCATCAACCCAATAGTTAGAAGTTTCCGTTTGGAATTGAGAGTTATCCCTAAAAGCATATTCAAATTGACTACGCAGTGTCGTTTCAAAATCTGATCTTAAAGTCAGAACGACATCAATTTTGTCTGCATTTTCTGTTATTAATTTAATCAGTTCTTTCCAAAATTTATTTTTTTGTTCCTTGTCTTTGCACTGAGTTTCAACTTCCTCGAACTGATCGATTACCAGTAAGCGTTTTTCCCCCTGGGGAATACTGTCGATTTGAATATCTTTCCGAGCCTGCTCCAAGCTGTCTCCAGGCGATAGCCCCGGACGAAACTCCACCCAGCCCTTGTGGATATTCTGAGAGTTTTCTAGCTTCGGGAACATTTTGGGAATCAACCCTGCTTTGACCAGACTTGATTTACCCGAACCGGATGCTCCCAAAACAATAGTAAGCGGAAATTTGTTTTGTTTTACGTCTTGTTTTACATAGTCAAACAACTGGTTTATTAAACGCTTTCGTCCAAAGAATATCTTACTGTCATTTGTAGAGTAGGATAGCAAACCGAGATAGGGATTATCTTTTTCATCAATCTCTGGATCTTTAGGGAGATCACTTTTGATTTCTTCCAGCTTCTTTCCGCCAAGAAGAAACACAAACTCAGCCGTTTGCTCGTGCTTTAAAGGAAAAGGAAATATACAAGGAGTTTGCAGCTTGTTAGATTCAATGGATTTGCTTTCAATTTCTTCCCGCAAATAATCAATTAATCGAATTGTGTGAATAAATCCTCTTTTGGGTTGAGTCAAATCTGCTTCACCATCAATTATTGCCTTTCTTAAGGCGATAACGAATGGAGAATTTTCACCAGATCCACGATGATCGATTTCTAATTGCTCGGATTCTCGGTTTAGAACTTCATTGGTTACTTGGTTCTCGCTAGAGGAGGTTAGGATTTGCCAAGCGTTTTTCGTAATGTATCTATCTAGAATAGAGGGAGTAACTAAATCATCACCTATTTGCCGTGTTATTCCCCGGTAAAGCGACCATTCAATGGCACCTGCAAAACAACAGTCAAGAATAATTAAACCGTGTCGGCATTGAATCTCATGCAGCGATCCAATCAATTCATCCATCTTCATGTATGTATTTCTATCTCCCTTGACTGCATCCTGAAAAAGGAGATATCCTTGGGGCTTGTCATCTAACTTCATTTGTGATGGACTGCTCGTACTATTACGATCATCTTTAGTAACTTGAGAAAAAGTAACTTGAGAAAATGGAAGCGCGATGCCATGACCTGCAAAGTAGAGAATGATGCGATCTTCCTTTCCTACAGTTTCCGTCAAATAACTTAGTAACTCGCAAAAACCCTTTTTAGTAGGGGGGTAGGTATTGCCACCAAGTCTGCTTACTTCCGGTTCCACTTCATTACTAAAATTACCTTTAGGAGCAAGCGAAAAGTAGTACTTGACTTTCTCTGTAGGTTTCAGATTTTCAATTATTCCGGCAATTTTAACAGCATCATTGACTGCTTTGCCAAGGGAACGCACTCCATTGTTGTAATTGTTAATTCCGATCGCAACAACATGGGTAGTGTCAAACCATTGAGTTGTTTGAATCTGAGGTTGCGAATTTAGTGAAACCATTACTTTTTACTCCTGAGTTTTGTTTGTACTGTTATTGCTTCGATTAACCAATTTTCTGGTTTAAAGTTACGTGAGTTCGACGGATTTTAGCGGCGCACCACCTGCGCCGCCAGTTGAACTGCTCCTAAGAAAACACAGTTTTCTTTCGCCCTTCCCGTAGGTGCGCCTTCGTTGGAGACTCACGTTAAAGTTCAGTCGAATGCCTGGCGTACTGCCTGAGTAAGGGCATTCAATCCGTCTTGATCCTTAAAGTAGACAAGATGGTTACAGGCGACTGGATCGATAAAATTGACGGCAGGATTGCGACCCTCAAAAACTTTCCGAGTGAAGATACTCTCAACCGTAACGGCAATATCATTGCTCTGCCCTTTGAACGGAAATTCAAGCCCTTTCCATACCTTATTCTCCAGTGCTTTCAGTAAGTTTTCAGCTTTTTTATTTAACTCCTGATTTAACTGTGTATTCCCCGCAATGATGGTATAAGGACACTGAGGATCTTGAGAGCGCCTGAGTTCGGGCAGAAGCTGAGAATCCTGAATATTCATCTGTTTCAATGTATTACTCATTTTATCAGTGGCTTTATTTGTCAGTAGGGACACGATTGGTCCGGCTACAAATGATTTTGGAATGAAGTTTAAGCCCGCCGACAACAGCAAAGTTGCTAGTTGATACACCGATGACCATTCAGATCCCCCATTGGGAGTACCCAACATAATCAAGTGGTTAACGACTTTGTTACCACCCTGCTGCTCAATAAAGCTGCGTGACACTAGACCACCCATCGAATGAGCAATGATGTGTAGGGTCTTATTGTGTCCATCTCCTAGCCCAACCTCTTTCAATTGCTGTTTGAGTATATTCGCTGTGTTTTGAATCTCTGTGTTCAAGTTCTCATAGTCAAATGCCAGTACCAAATCATATTTTCCTTTTTCCTTGCTTCCATCTGAATTCAATAATCCGGTAGTCTGCATACTCGGAATCATGCTTTCAGTGTCGCCCAAGATCCCATGAATAAAGACAACAATATGCTCGGCAACTGCTACAGCTTTCTTAACGGATTCTAAATCTCCTTTTGGAGTGAAAAAGACTGTACCGTCTGGATTAAATATTGCTTTCCTTAACCAAGCAGTTTGCTTTCTTTGCAACACAACTTTTAGGAAATAGAGGGATATGGCTTCGGAAATCTTGCGTTCGCCACCCTGTGTAACCTCTTTACCGTGCGCGATCAGGCGTTCAACTTTAATTTCAGTCTTGCCATCCTCTTTCGGCATTGCGTATCCTACTGGAAGCCAGAAATCGCCATCGTGGGCAATCGCTAAAATACCTTCGTTAGGTTTAAGAAAGCGATCGCTCGAAATCACAATTGGGGATTCTGGAGTGACTTTATCAATTGCTAAGTCACTTCCCGATAGCTCTAATACACTCAATTGCTGATCGGGGATTTGGCTAATGCCGCGATCGCCTCTTCGACGATCTATTAGATCGAACGCTTCAGCATCCTTCAGCAGAGGCAACTCAATAACTGTGCCATCAAGACTTCGTTCACTAGATACAGTCGATATTGGCTTAAGGCTAGCATTTGCTGAAAACCCATCAGGCACCCGAATAGAGATACCTTCGGAAAGTTTAGTCTGAGTATTTGCACTGATATCTACTGAGGGTTTAGAACGAATGAAGGTGAATCCAAACTGCTTGGTCACCCAGTCTCCAACAGGAGGTTCTTCATCTTCCCCAATATTTCGCTCACCACTAGAAGCAATTGGTAAAGACGGGAGTTTGAACTGTTCAATTGGAAATGAATGCGTACTTGCAATCAGTTTAAGCGTTTCTCCATACTCTGTTAGCTCCTTATACTTCTTGGGAATGCCAATTGGGGTATCTTCTCGTAGTTTATTTTGCCCCGAAGGTTTATACTTAGCTGTGTAAGTAACACCATCCTCAATCTCAAGCCATTGAACTTTGTTCTCACCGTCATATAGAATTTCAGGATCGGCAATTGAGTAATCACTAGAAATATCTAAGAGGGTGAAGAAGAGACGATATCCCGATTGATTTCTAATTTTTAAGTGAATTCTAGGCTTCTCTGATTGCTGATACAGAACTAGGTGTGGCTCTTTGCTGGTGACTCCTTGATAGGTTACTTCGATCTCAATCCCATCTTTTTTAATAGACGAATTGGGATTTTCTAGATCCCGAGTTGTAATCCACTTGGCAATATGCTCTACCCGGTTCGCTGCTAAACTTATCGAGAAATCATTGTCTTCTGCTGTAAATGGTTCTATCAAGAGCCGATTATCAATGCCATCTCTAATTTCAAACTGCTGATTACAGACATAAAGACGGTATTGGTGGGCTTCCTTGGGATCGTCTATCACACCTACAGCAAAGGAACGCCATTCTTCTAGCTTTTGTTTGACTTTTTCTAATAATTCTCGATTTGCGCCTTTCTCACCTTCAAAATCAAAATAAAATAGAACTTTCGGTACAGGTCGCTTGATCACAATAGCAGGAAACTGCTTACTACTATCTGATTTACCACTATCTGATGATAAGGTTTCAGTCCCAGAAACCAACTCGACAACACTTTCATTAGCGCGAACTGTTTTAATTTTGATATGAGCGATCGCTTTCACAGAGCCAGCTTTTATAGGCTTTGGTTCGCTTGCATTTTCTTCTTCTGCTGAAATCTGAAAATCTTCGTACTTACTGCCTTCTGTATAAACCGCAAGTTCCATGTCCTCCTGGATGCCTTGAAAGGCTCCTGCGTTGATAACCCACTCCTCTTGCTGTTCTCGATCACCACTCCTTGTTGCTTGAACATAGGGACGATGTTTGAGTGTAAAGGATGGATCGCGGGGTTTTATGATTGCCGGGTCACCTAAAAATGCTAAAGATTCTATTTTTAGGTTCTCTGAGCGAGTTCTGTTTGGATTTGCCGAATCTATCCCTTTAACAAACTCAAGTTGAGGGTTTTGGTAAAGCCGAACGCCTGTAACACGAGTTCGCACTTCTTGAATTAAGTTTTTATAGGACAACGTTGCATTCGGACTCTCAAGTTCCTTGATAAGGGAGTAGGTGAATAGCCCACGCTTTTGGGAATTTTCTTGTGAAGTCTCTTTTGCGGTCTCAGTGTTGAGGCAAGCAGCAATAAAGGTATGGTCTCCTTGAGGGAAGGTTTCAGAACTGAGCTTATCTTTTGGAATTTGGTCAGCAAAACAAAAGTCACTATATTCTCTAGCAGAAGCTAGGTCATCGATCTGGCGAACGCCATCTTTATCATCTAAATCTCGAGTTCCAGAACTGGAATGGCAACAGTCAAAAGCAACAAGAACGTGATCCGGGCTATTTTCTCCCTTATTAGCGACTTGAGAGATGAGATAGCGCAGTTCTTTGTCAGCAAGATCAGGCACTTTTTTTCCATTAGTCTTCGATCGGCTGTCGTAGCACACTATCGTTTCATGAGCGTCATCTAGCTCCCAATCTTTAAATTCTTCTCCCGCCTTTTCCCTTGCACCATGACCACAGAAATAAAACAGAACCACATCTTTACGAACCGCTTGGCACAGATATTGACGCAAACCATCAATGATTGCCTGTCGGGTAGCATGTTCGTTCAATAATGTGCGTAGATGTAACTGGTATCTATCAGTATGTACCCGCCTTTCTAAGTACTCTTTGATTGCAGTTATATCATTTACACAGCCCTGCAATGGAGAAACACTTACGTATTTATCAATCCCAACTAGTAATGCGTAGATATTCCGTGTCATTGTAGATTTTTCTCCTTCAAATTAAGTGAGTGTATTCTCGATGAAGTTAGAAGACTCTAGCAGGTAGAGGACACCTACAGGTAAAGGTTTTTAGCTAGAACTAACGCGTTAACACAAATAAGGTTATATGTGTAGAAAGTATTAGTTTATTTACTTAACAGAAGCTAAGCATGAATGAGCTTTTCTTCTGTATTCTTAATAGGTGAAGCAGACGTCAACTTATGCAGTCTTGAGATTGAAGCTCACGCCGACTGCGTTAAGTCGGATTAGTTGAAAACTTAGATATGAATCCCGCCTTCATGGTTCTGGCTTCGCTTGCAGGGCAAACGCATCTAAATTAGTCTTGACAAAAACGTGGTTAATGCATAAACGAAAGAATTAGAATTTATTGTTTGAGTGATTTTCTGAAGGTCAAGGCGATCGCCTAAATAATTGTCAATCAGCAGACGTTAATGCGATTAATTTAGAGTTTATTGCAGGGCAAACGCACCTTAAACTGGCACAATTAAGGTGCGTTTGCCCTGTTCTAAACGGTGATTTAGATCGGGAGAATTGTTGATACCAACTAACAAAGCGTATAAGTTACGACTCATAGTTATTTTGTTCTCCTAAAGCTATCATGTCTCTATTAACAAGCTCAGATGACGGCGTTTTTTCACTTCGTCAACAGTCGTCTTGAACTGCCAACCAACTCAGGCATCAAAATCCTTAGTTTTTCTGCCTTCTTTTTAATAGTTGTCAGTTGGTAGGACTTATGCAGTGTATCAGCGGCTTAGATCTGATGATGGGTGACGCCCACCATACAGCAAAAACCCTACCCAAGGTAAACTCAGCGTTAACTTAGCTACGGATATTGCTGTGGAGTTTGCCTATGCTTATTCTCGATGCTCCTCAAGTTCAAGTCATTGTTGGAGAAAATGCGGTTCCTATTTCTCAATTGCCAAAGGTGTGGCAAGACATTGCTGTAGGAGAAGCTGGTGTTGGACTAGCAAATCCGCAGACTTATGTTGAGATGGCGCAGCTGTTTCAATACAAATTGGAACAGGGAGACGTTGATTTATTTAACGAACGCCCGGAACTAGCTCACCTCAAACCTGCGTTTCGTGAGTTGTTCGGATTGTTGGCACGGGAGACACTTGAGTTCTACGGACAAGATTTTAAGGTTGAGAGATACCCTGATTTTGAAGCAGTTCTGCGTGAATTGGAGTCAAAGGGAGCAGATTACTCTAACGAGGTGAAGGTCGCTCGCATTGGTCTAGAATTGTTTAATGAGTTTGATTATGAACTTCCCGCCAGCTTTTACCAAGTGCATCTTGCTCCCATTGACCGAGATAGCGTTTTTGAAGAACGAGCTTTACGGTTTGACCCGCGTGATATAGAACACAAGCGCTCTTGGGATGCAGTCCTGCATGCTGGAAAAGTGTTTGCTGTGCAGATGAAGATACAAAGCATTGCTTCCAAGTACGGTTTTACCTATCAGCACGGCTGCGGTTGCGAATCTCACTTATCTTCTATTGATCAGTCACTGGGAGTATTTGATTATGAGTTAAATACCGAAAAGCGTGGTCGATGGATTCGCAGTTTCATTTGGACAGCGTGGTACGAGTACGCTTTCTTCCCCATCGTACCGAATACTAGATATTTAGTTTGATATCTGCTTGATATTATACTAGCCAGAGACTTAAGTCTCTGGCTGATAGCTTCAGTCCACTGCAGTGGACTAATACGGAGTTGCGTTCATAGGTCAATACCGTTCAGTATCTTTCGGGTGTGCCATGCTCACCAAAACCCAGATATAACCCAGAAATAGTCGGCATGGCACACCCTACGTGTATTTCTTTGAGAGATTGCCTTGTTCTCAGTCTCTTCCTTTTGAATACCATTGGGAGGCTCTGCCTCTCTTACTGGCAGGGCTACCCTTATCGCGCAGTTTCCAACATCTTATCTTGGAACATGGGGGTGCTGAGGTAACGTTCGCCAAAGGAAGGCTGAATCATCACGATTAAACTACCTGCATTTTCTAGGCGTTTCGCTACCTGTATTGCAGCATACAAAGCAGCACCAGAGGATATACCAGATAATAAACCTTCTTCCCTGGCTAGCCGCCGCCCAAAGGCGATCGCCTGCTCATCGCTGACGGTGATCACTTCATCTATGAAATCGCTGCGCAGAACTTCTGGGACAAATCCGGCACCAATACCTTGAATTTTATGCGGTCCTGGTTGCCCTCCAGAAAGCACGGGGCTGTTACTTGGTTCCACAGCGATCGCCTGAAAACTGGGTTTGCGCGCTTTGAGGACTTCTGCAACTCCGGTAATCGTTCCACCAGTACCCACACCTGCAATAAGGATATCTATTTGCCCATCAGTATCAGCCCAAATCTCCTCTGCTGTGGTTTCTCTATGAATTTTGGGATTAGCTGGGTTACGGAATTGTTGCAACAAAAAAGCACCAGGAGTCTTAGCGACGATTTCTTCGGCTTTGCGAATCGCACCCCGCATTCCCTCAAGCCCAGGTGTCAATTCCAAAGCAGCACCATATGCTCGTAGCATAGCGCGCCGTTCCAAGCTCATGGTTTCGGGCATTGTCAAAATCAAATCGTAGCCCCGCGCCGCCGCCACCATCGCCAATCCAATTCCTGTATTCCCGGATGTAGGCTCAACTAAAATGCTTTTTCCAGGCTGAATCAGCCCCTCTTCTTCAGCCGCCTTCACCATACTTGCAGCAATGCGGTCTTTCACCGAAGCTGCTGGGTTCATTCCTTCCAACTTAACGACAATCTTCCCTACACATCCCTCAGCTTGAGGAATTTTGTTTAACTGAACTAAAGGAGTCCGTCCAACCAGTTCTGTAACGTCCCGAGCAATCTGCATGAATTATATCCTAAAAAGATGCCTTTTCATCAACGGAATTATTTATAGACATTAAACTATAGCAAGTGAGTACATAAACAGAGATTTTAAAAGTCAATCAAGTTAATTAAAGTTAATTTTAAACGATTTTGAGAAAATGATTAATATTCTGTTATTTTTGAACAAAGTCCTAATTTTTATGACCTTTTTAGTATTTTCTATTACTTAACTATATATTTTTATAGTAATACATTTTTTGAGTACAAGCTTTATCCTTAAAAAAATAGCAAAAAAACTTGCCAGTACGAAAGTTTAGATAGGTTTGATGTTGAGTACACAAACACCAGAACCCCTTTTGATAAATACTAGTCCCCCAGGGTCGAAAGTCTAGCACCTGTACCCAAAAAAATTTTATAACACTTATCTAGTAAGAATTGCAAGCTTTGAGTACAACCCTAATTAATTTAATAATCTTGATCCAATCGCAATAAATTCTTCTGTGGTGAGACATCTGATATAAAACCTATAGGATTTACGCAGAGATTCCCCTCTACCCCCCAAAATTCGCAGGTGAAAGCCGAGGAATGAGGGGGGACTTCTTAGCCCAACAGACAGTTAGCAGTTGACAGTTAACAGTTAACAGTTAGCAGTAAGATCTGAATGAAATTCAAACTTGTCCAATTTCTGACAGTTTGTTTAGTTACTGTATTGGTGCTTTCTCCAGAGCTAGTGGTATTTAGCATGGTTTGGGAGCGACATATGGAACTAGTACAAACAAAGAGTTTAGCTTGTGAACTTAATCAGAGTCATACAAGTGAAGTTGGATTAACTCGTACACAAGAAGAAAAATCAGAGCAAGATACGTCTAACGTCCATTCTGCTACTAATTTTGTCGAGCAATCCCTAACGAACACCAAACAGTACACAATTTTCAAGATATTACAATGGTTCTTTTTGTTATTGCCTATTTTTCTGGGAACAGTCGTTTTCTTATATGACAGATATCTGATTTATCGCGCTGCTGTTTTTCAGCAACAAGTAGAAATGTTAGAAAGACTTTGGCAAGGCATTGAACAATAAATTATTAACCATGACTCAACAACGAGAAGACTTGTATTTCAATCTCATTGACCAACTGCTTCGTTGCCCGAATGGTCAAGAACCAGAAGTTTTAGAAGCTCAACCAGAATTGCTTGATGCTGGTTTGATACAAACAATCATGCAAGTGGCAACTGGATTTGCACACCAAGGCAATCAGGATGGTGCCCAGTTTTTAATCCATGTTGCACGTGAGTTATCTAAGGAATTGGGATTCTATCCTGATGTTTCAAATAAGGAGTAAATAATGCTACTGACTTCAACTGACGCGGGACAAATAGCGTTAGAATTTTTGATGGCTGAGTGGAATGTTTTAGAAGAAAATAGAGAATGGTTTGTCATTGTTAACTCTCGCCTGATTGGTCAAAGTTGGTACATTGTGGAACTGGGTGTTCCAGGATTTCCTGATAGGTGGTATATCCAAGTTTACGATAACGGGGCGTGCGACCCAGACTATACATTTCTTTCACCCAGCCGTGCTTCTGACGGATATCTTGACCTTAACCAATTGCCAAGCCTGGTAGCGGAAGTGTTGGTATCAGAGCGTAATGTCCGATAAAAAATGACACTCCAAAAATCTAAATGTAATCGAAGTGTGCAAACTTGCACATTATTGATAACAGTCTTTTGGGAAAAATCAAGTAACAATATTACTTAGTTTTTGCTTTTAAATAGCTAAAAACGTAGGGTGGGCATTGCTCACCCTACAAGCTGTTAATGTGTGAATTCTCCTTTAAGGAATTTCAAGTATGATTGATTTATAAAAAATAGGAAAATATGTTTTTATTCATAAATATTAACCTTAATTTTATAATAAATTAGGGATAATTGTACTAGAAGCATAATAGAATTATGCTATATTTAATAGTGTGACAATCCCTACAAAAATATCTTTTGTCATGATTAGTGAAGACATCCTAGCAAAAGAATTCATGAGGGTCGTCAATCACTATTACCCAAAAGTAGGGGAATTACTAGACGGCTGTTATGTGAAAGTTATCTCCTCTTACTGGGGACGACCTCCTAAACGCTTGCAATACATAGGAATTTATTGCTCTGAGGAAATAATGCCTTATGTGCAAGCTCACAAAGAAGTTTTAAGAGAGATAGCAGAAAATATGGGGCTAGTTCAGGTAGTCTTCCTGAATGCAACACGACTGCTGCGCGATCCAATGTCAAAAATCAAGCATATATATCCACGCCTGTGGTTGGATTTGCACTTAGTCAGAACCTAAGAATAATAGTGAACGCAACTTCCTCGCTTATTAACCCTTAATCTCAAGGGGCTTGTATGAAAAATAGATCCTTTCTTCCTCCAGATGATTTGCCTTCAACTGAAGCAACGCAAGTTGATAAAATACTGCGATCGCAGCTGGAACATTCCACTGGTAGATGCTTTTTTGAAGCGTGCGACCAAATTACACGAGCATTGTTGTCTAGCTGTCAGTGGTATGTCACAACCGATGATGGCGCTTTAATGCTGGTTATCGACTGTCCTGACATCGTCACTTACTGGCATATAGTCAGCAATATTCCACCAATTGGCAATAGGTTGGAACGCTTTGCTAGTAGCGCCAAAATCCGCGTATATCCGCCATTTGGCAAGGGGACGCCGTTTGAAATCAGCGTCAATGAAATTTCGGCTTATCGAGATTGGCTTTGACACTCCCCTGGCTGAACAAATTTCGCTACGCTCATTTGCTCGAAAAGCCAGGGGATTCTTGGTTCGTTGACTCGCCGTTAGACAGCAGGCCCCGGCCAACCGCCCAAGAGGGCAAATCTCCCCAAGCGTAAGTTCCCGTATGCCCTACGGTACTGAGACCTAGTCTCAAGATATTGATGGCTGCGTTTACGTCTCTGTCTTCCACAAATCCGCAATGTGGACAAACGTGGGTTCTAGTAGACAAGGATTTTTTCACTTTCTTGCCGCAGTTAGAGCAATTCTGACTTGTGTTGTGGGGAGGAACGGCAACCGTTGCCTTCCCATACTTGTGACCAAAATACTCCAGCCACGAGCGAAAAGTTGACCAGCCAGCATCAGTGATTGACTTAGCCAGATGTCGGTTACGTACCAAGCCCTTAACATTCAAGTCTTCATAGGCTACCAAATCGTTAGATTGGATGACGGAGTATGCCAATCTCTTGCAATACTCTTTTCGTTGCCTACTTACTCTCAAATGCTTACGAGCATACCTATTTCTGGCTTTGTGGTAGTTGGTTGATTGTGGTTTTTTGGCGCTCGATCTTGCCTTATCGTACTTCTTAGACTTTTTGCGGTTAGCCCGATTTAACTGCTTCTCAGATTTTCGATAAAACTGGGGAGACTGTTCTACATTGCCAATATTATCAGCAATGAAGTACTTCAATCCCAGGTCAATACCCACTACCTGACCAGTAGGTTGCGTTTCAACCTTCAAATCAATATCAATCGCAAATTGAGCATAGTATCCGTCAGCACGACGCACCAACCGAACACGCTTAATCTGTTTGATTGCATAGTAGTTTAGGTCATACGTTCCTTTCAATTTCAGAGTCCCAATGCCTTTCTTGTCTGAGAAGGTTATGGCTTTGCGGGTAGTAGAGAGCTTCCATCCCGATGTTTTATATTCCACTGAACGACAGTGTTTTTTAAACTTCGGAAATCCTTTTTTACCCTTGACTTTCTTTTTGCAGTTATCGTAAAACCGAGCTATTGCACCCCACGCACGTTCAGCCGCAGATTGTCTAGCCATTGAATTAAGTTCATCGGCAAAAGGGAACTCAGCAGCAAGTACAGCACAATGCTTGTTTAAAACGTACTTGTCAACTTTTTTCTCCTTGTTATCCATCCAGTAACGTAAACATTTGTTCTGAATGAATTGACTAGTACGAATAGCATCATCAATTGCCCTGTATTGCTTGTCTTTCCCTTTAACTTTGAACTCGTAAATTATCATCGGCTCGACCTAACCAACTACATTTTTATGCTATCACGTAGAGTATAAGCATTGTGTGAAGATACTGAAAAGATAACATCACGGCGCTTGGTTAACCCTGCGTCATGGCTTTCATCCCCGGCGTATGATTGCACGGGGTTTTCAGCCTACCTTTTTATAAGCAATTCAACATTAAACAACTTATAGCCCTTGTACCGGAAAGGTCAATCTTCACGGAATCATCGCTACCTTAATGACCTTACGCTCCCTCATCTCACAAAACACCTGTTCTAAATCCTGCAATGGACGGTGTTCGCTGATCAGCAACTCAAAGGGAATCTTCCTACTTGTAAGCAGTGACAGCGCCGCCCGGACATATTCAGGAGTATTGTGAAACACTCCTTTAAGGGTAAGTTCGCTGTAGTGCAGTTGTTCTGTGTTAACAGTAATAGTCGTATCTCGGGGACATCCGCCAAATAGGTTAACGGTTGCACCAGGACGGGCGCAAGCAATCGCTGTTTCCCAAACACTCGGTACACCGGTTGCTTCTATCACAACATCTGCACCCCATCCTTGTGTCAGTTCTTTGACGAAACTAGGAATATCCGGCAATTGACGGTAATTAAAGGTTTTTGCCGCGCCTAATTTTTCCCCAATTTCTAGTCTTTGGTCATTCCCGCCAAACAGTAACACCTCAGCGTTGAGATCATGAGCCAATTTTGCGACAAACATCAGCCCGATCGCCCCATCTCCCAACACGACCACGCAATCACCTGCTTTGACGTTGGAACGGGCTACCCCATGCAGCACACAAGCTAGAGGTTCTGTCATTGCTGCCAATTCATACGGCAAGTCATCAGGAATTGGCAACATATTCTGTTGCACAATAGGCGCGGGAATCTTTAAATACTGGGCAAAAGTGCCGTTATTCCATGTCAAATTTGGACAAAGGGAGTATTCTTGCCGTTGACAAAAAAAACATTTCATGCATGGAGCAGAATTATTTGCCACCACCCGCTTACCCACCTGCCAAGCCGTAACACCTTCTCCTACGGCTACAATCTCTCCAGCAGCTTCATGACCAAACAAAGTTGGCGGTTTGAGCATCTTAGCATGACCGCCGCGACGCCAAACTTTCAAGTCAGTACCGCAAGTTGTCGCTGCTCCCACCTTGATAACGACTTCACCGATACCGGGGGTTGGGTCAGCGACTTGTTCTAAACTTAAATTTTCTTTGCCGTAAAGTAAGGCTGCTAACACAGCTTGTTACCAGTAATGAACTCCACCTGATTTTACCAGGTGGAGTTGGGAACTTTTTAGTCGTTCATCAGTCTTAAATTGTAGAAACTTAGGATTTGACTGCTGGTTGAGGAACAACTCCCGTGCTTCTTGCTTCTGCGTTGGGCATCCGGCTCACAGTTAACAATGGCACTTCTTGCCAGCAGGTTTTACAAAACCAGTAGAATTCACCATGACGGACATGACGCAACAGAGAACCACCGCAACAGGGACAACTGTTGGAGTTCAGACTCATATTTATGTCCTCCTTTTGAAAACTTGTTGATTATAGATGCACTAAAAAAGTTGTTGATTAAAATTGGATTCTAGCGGCATGAATGCGACCGTTTGAATTGATGCGGTCTTTGATGATTTTTCCATAAACCGCCTCGTACCCATCAACCATTTGGATAACGCTAAACTTGTTCTCTATATATTCTCGGCAAGTTTGACGATTGAGTTCCAAAGCGGCTGGAATCATTGCCGCCATTTCATCGAAACTTTGGCACACAAAACCTGAGACTCCGTGGGCAATCACCTCGGATACGGAACCTAAATTCATGGCAATGACTGGTGTACCAGTTGCCATTGATTCAATCATCACTAACCCAAAGGGTTCTTGCCAGGTTATTGGGAAGAGGGTGATAGCAGCATTGCCCAGCAGTTCAACTTTTTCGGCGTGGTTAATTTCACCTAGGTATTGAATTTGCTTACCATCAATGTGTGGGGCAATCTCTTGTTCAAAAAACTTAGAGTCTACTACATCAACTTTTCCTGCCATTTTGAGATGCCAACCAGTTTGCTTGGCAATGGCGATCGCGTGTTGCGGTCCCTTTTCCGGCGAAAAGCGTCCTAAGAATGCCAAATATGGGGCTTCTTGAGGTTGAGCGACAAAACGGTAATCTTCTGGATTAATCCCGTTGTAGACCGTGCCAACATAGTTGAGGTTTATCTCACGCTGGGCGTTACTAATGCTGACGTATGGTTGCTTTTGGTGGTAAGTGTATACGTTACGGTTGTCTGTTGTAAATCTGCCGTGCAGGGTATGCACTGTGGGTGTTGGCACAAAACTCGCCAAAGGTAACGCCGAAATTCCCAAATGGGAGTGGATAATATCGAATTCCTCTGCTAGCTGATAAACTTGGCTGAGTTCCAGCATTTCGTACACTGTATACTCTTTGACGTTTGCGTCTAAGCGCAATGCACGAGGATAAACTGCTTCTAATCTAGCCAATGTTTGCGAATCTCCAGACGCGAACAAAGTGACATCGTGACCTCGACGCACTAGTTCATCGGTCAAGCGACTCACGACTAGCTCTATTCCTCCGTATGTAGGAGGCGGAACTCGTTCCCATAAGGGGGCTACTTGAGCGATTTTCATAAGTTGTTTTGGTTCAGCAGGTGAAATAGTTCTGTCGCTAGGACTGACATTTGATGACGGTAGAGCATTTGTACCTAATCATCATGATTTTAAGTTAACCCGACTAGCTCAAGCGAGCGCAATTTCGGTTAACCGTACCCTGGCATAGCCACAGACTTATTTCACACCACATATTATAATGACTACGCAGAGAATATAGTTTTACATTACTCTTTAAGAAGATAGCAATTCATCTATCTTGGGGATCATAATAATTCAAACAATTTGTAACGAAAAATACCAAATTATCGCAATGGGATCAATTTTTGAGAGGCTTGCAGGAGGAGGAGAAAATAATTAATGACTACTGAAGAGTAACTCATATGAAAATTGCTACTTGGAATGTCAACTCGATTCGCACTCGTCTTGGACACGTTGTTGATTGGTTGAGTCAAAATCACGTTGATGTCCTGTGTATGCAAGAAACGAAAGTTGTAGATGAGAAATTTCCCTGTGCTGCCTTCGAGCAATTGGGCTACCATCTTTATTTATCAGGACAAAAAGCTTACAACGGTGTTGCCATAGCAAGCCGTGAACCACTAGAAGATGTCAGCCGTGGTTTTACGCCTATTTTGTTAGATGTGCAGCCAGATTGGGATGAGCAAAAACGGGTAATCACAGGTGTGATTCACGGTATCAGAATTGTCAATCTTTACGTACCGAATGGTTCAGCTGTGGGGAGCGAGAAATATGAATACAAGCTGGGTTGGTTAACAGTGCTGCAGGAGTATTTGCGATCGCTTCTTTTATCCTCACCTGCTATCTGTATGTGTGGAGACTTTAACATTGCTCTAGAAGATAATGATATTCATAATAGTGTGAGTACTGAAAATCACATTATGGCATCAGAAGCAGAGCGCCAAGCGTTACGAGATATTCTCTTATTAGGATTTGCTGATGCTTTTCGCAAATTTACCTCTGAAGGCGGACACTATAGTTGGTGGGACTATCGAGCCGTATCTTTTCGGCGTAACTTGGGTTGGCGTATTGACCATCACTATCTTACACCCAACTTATATGAGCGTGCTAAGAGCTGCACTATCGATGTAGCTCCCAGAAAGTTAGCTCAACCGAGCGATCATACGCCAGTGATTGTCGAATTCTAGAATTTAGTAGAGACGCGCCATGGCGCGTCTCTACATTGTAGAGTTAAAAAGCTTTGGACTATTGACTCATCCACGATCCAAAATCCAAAATCGATATGTTTCTAGTCACTGGAGCCACTGGGGGAATAGGTCGCAGAGTTGTGCGACTTTTACGGGAACAGGAAAAGCAGGTACGCGCGTTTGTCCGTCTCACCTCGCGCTACGGCGAGTTAGAACACCGAGGATCTAACATCTTTATTGGTGATTTGCGCCAAGAAAGGGATATTCAAAAAGCTTGTCAGGGCGTACAGTACATTATCAGCGCTCATGGTTCTGATGGTGATGCTCTATCTTTGGACTACCGCGCCAACATTGAACTGATAGATTCAGCAAAAGCGAATGGAGTACAACACTTTGTCTTCATTTCCGTGCTAGGAGCAGACCGGGGATACGAAGATGCTCCTGTATTCAAGGCAAAACGAGCGGTAGAGCGATACCTGCAAACTAGTGGCTTAAACTACACTATTTTACGCCCAGCTGGATTAGCATCGAACTTGCTGCCATTGGCAGAACGTTTTCGAGAAACGGGGTTGTACCTGCTGGTTGGCGATCCCAAAAACCGTACTTCTATTGTGAGTACAGATGATTTGGCAAGGATAGTGGTAGATTCTGTGACAGTAGCAGCCGCTCGCAACCAGATATTCCCAGTTGGAGGACCAGAGATTTTATCGCGAGAGGATATTCCCAAAATTTTTGGTCACATTTTTAACAAAGAGCCAGTGGTGATTAACCCGCCACTGTTTGCAGTAGATGCGCTGCGGGGTGCATTAGGTTTGTTTAATCCCGAAGCACAAAAAGCTTTGGGAACGTTTCGTACACTACTAGCGAATGAATTTTTCTGTACAAATCAGGAAATTGCCCAATTGGAGGCTATTTTCAATTTTCAGTTGGAAACATTAGAAAATTTTTTGCGACGTTACCTAGCAGTTTAAATGGGTAATGGCGACTGGGGACTGGGGACTGGGGACTGGGGAATACTCTTCCTCATCCCTAATCCCTAATCCCCAATCCCTAATCCCCAATCCCTAATCCCTAGTCCCTAATCTAAAATTTTATGAAATACTCCCTAACTGCAAATGCTGCTCAAGCACGTAAAACAAAACAGCGATTCGTAAAACCTGATGAACATTTATCCTATGAACTGGGTAAAGCGGTACAGGAATTGCCACCTTTGTATAGTAGATTGTTAGCGGGAACAGTGAGTGCGGTGGTATTGGGGACGATCGCCTGGGCAAATTTTTCGCTCATTGATGAAGTCGCGACAGCACCAGGAGAATTAATTGCTGCTACACAAGTACGACCAGTGACATCGATAGGTAACGGGACAATTGTTACAGTCAATGTCAAAGAAGGCGATCGCGTACTCAAAGGTCAACCTCTGGTTAAACGTGACCCAGACTTGCAACAAGTCGATGTTACTCGCTTAGCCACATCTGCTAAATTAATTCAGGAAGATTTACGGCGTTTGGATGCAGAACGCACGGGCGCTCAAGCTGGTGGCACACAACTTCAAGATGAACTGCTAAACTCTCGTTTACGAGACTATCAAGCGCGTCAAGCCGCAGCCCAAGCCGAATCAAATCGCCAACAAGCGCTGATTAACCAGGCGAAAGTACGCCTGACTCGCTTGCAAGAAAATTTAGTAAATGCAAGAACTAGCCTTGCCAACGCCAAAACGAACCAGCTCAACGCCCAAAATATTCGGACTAAAGTTGAAAACGGCTTAGCAATTGCTCAAAAAAGGGAACAAAGCCTAAAAACCCTCGTCACCCCCGGTGCGGTACCTCGACTCGATTACCTAGACGCCCAAGAAAGACTCAATCGTGTGACTGCGGAAATCACCAGGGCAAATGATGAGGTGACAAACTCCCAAAATAAGGTAACAGAAGCTCAAGACAAAGTCACATCCTTAGAAAAGGATATTGCTGCTCAGGCTCAAGAAATTCGCCAAGTCGAAGAAGCATATCAAGCGGCTCGCACTCAAGCACAACGTCTGGAATCAGAGCGTCAAAGTGAAATTATCACCCAGATTAACAAACGCAAAGAAGAACTGACCACCATTCAAGGTCAGCTTGAGCAAGCACGCAAACAGCAAGACAAGGAAACTATCAAAGCTCCAGTGTCAGGTACTATCTACAGAATCAAAGCAACAAAAGGACCAGTGCAAGCAGGTGAAGAGTTACTGTCCATTTTACCAGAAGGCGAAGAACTTCTCTTAGAGGTGAAAGTCCTTAACCGGGATATTGGTTTTATTCAGGAGGGAATGCAGGCAAAGGTGAAAATGGCGACCTTCCCCTTCCAAGAATTTGGGACTATTGAGGGCGAGGTGGTGCAAGTCAGTCCAAATGCTATTCTTGATAAAGAAATGGGCTTAGTTTTTCCCACCCGAATTAAGCTCAACAAACATTCAATATTGGTGCGCGGTCAAGAAGTTGGGTTTACTCCTGGAATGGCTGCTAATGGTGAGATTGTCACTCGCAAAAAGTCAATTTTGACATTCTTAATTGAGCCGATTACTCGTCGCTTTAGTGAGGCATTTTCTGTGAGGTAGGTTTGGGAGGCGCGATTGCGCTTTGTGCTGCGCCGGAGGTGATTGGGCAAGGAACAGCGCCGCGATCGCGATTCGGGACAGTGGCAAAGCCAATCGCACTTGTTTTGGTTGATTGCTTGGAGTCAGACCAGAAGGATACTATTGGCGATTATGATACGTTACAGCGCTAATCATAAGAATAAGCGCTGTAAACAGAGGCTAACCTGATAGATATTAATTAAATCCAGTAACTTTGAGTAATTTGATATTAGTTACAGGAAATTTACAAAAATTCCTTTTAAGGTTGTCATTAAAGTAAAGAAGTATTGTGTTGATAAACACAGTCTGGATTATCTTTAATCAATACCTTTTCTGCCTATAGGTAGTGAAAGATTAATCAAGAAAATGGAATTATCAAACAAAGAATAACATTAACATCAACATACCTGCCTCTCCTGCCCTTAAGCTAATTTAACAGTGCTTTTGGCAGGGGTTTTCTTTATAGAATCCATTGTAAATGTAGCTAAATTTACAAGTAAACTTAATATTCTATCTATCTAGCGATAGTAAAAACTCGTAAATTTTTCTTTGAAACTAAAAAATTAGGAATACATCAACCTTTCAATTGTCTCCTGCTATCTTTCCTATCTAGTTAGCAGGTTTTTTTATCTATAGAATCTGAACTATGCCGTAATAACGAATAAGGTCTTCTTGGTTATATACAAACTTAATATGAACCAATTGTTTTAGCAGAAGCTAGGGTAAATAGAATCAATTAACTATTTAAGACCTATTCAATAGGAGTACAAGGTGAATATCCCGAATTTTACAGAGTTTGTCTTAGGTAGCTTTGTAGCACTTTTTCCGATAGTAGATCCAATTGGAAATGTCCCTACGTTTCTCGTCTTAACATCGGCAAATTCTCCCAAAGAGCGTCATCAATTCGCAAGCAAAACTGCTCAGTATACAGTTTTAGTATTGTCACTATTTCTCTTAATTGGAGGGGGGATTTTACGCTTTTTTGGAATTTCTCTAGAGGTCGTCCGTATTGCTGGGGGAATTGTGGTGTTTCACACTGCTTGGCAAATGATGAGCGCACGACCAAGGCTAACACCAACGGAAAATCAAGCAGCCGCTGAAAAAAGCGCTCAGCACGAAGACATTTCTTTTATGCCGATGACCGTTCCCTTGTTGGCAGGACCGAGCGCTCTTGCTGTGACCTTGGGTTTATCGGCTCAAGCAGGACGCACTTTGTCTGTCCCAACCGTACTAAATTTTCTAGCAGTTTTGTTAGCGATTTTCCTATTAGGATTGCTCATTTATTTATGTTTACGAGCCTCTAATTGGTTTCTCATTTGGTTAGGAGAAACCGGTATCAAAGCATCTAGCCGAATTTTGGGATTTTTTATTATGGCAGTAGGTGTTCAGCTAATTCTCAATGGAATCGGTGATTGGCTGAGACACCTACAAATTATTACTAATTCGTAATTGAATTGGTAATTACGAATGACTCATTATGAATTAGGAATTGTCTATCGTTTCCTTAATGGCTGCAATGAAAGCGTCAATTTCAGAGTAAGTGTTGTAAAAGTACAGACTTGCTCGTGCAGTAGACTCAACGCCGAAGTACTCGTGTAAAGGCTGGGTAGCGTGTAAGCCTGCGTTGATAGCAATTCCAGCCTGATCCAGACGGGAGGATAAATCTTTGGCGGGGATACCCTCAACAGTAAACATGACTATAGCGACTTTACCCACAGCAGCATTTTCTGGTTGAGGACCGTAAATACGAATTGACTTAATTTGTTGCAGCTGTTTGACGAAATATTTAGTCAATTCTGCTTCATAAGCATAGATTTTATCCATGCCAATTTCGCTGAGGTAGTCAACGGCTGCACCAAAGGCGATGGCATCTCCAATTGACGGTGTTCCTGCTTCAAACTTATAGGGCAAATCCTTGTATGTGGCGCGATGGCGCAAAGCGCCCGCCTTCGGCGATCGCGGAAGACCTCAGCAACCATGTCACCTCCGGTTAAGAAAGGAGGCATTGACCGCAGTAACTCCAACTTACCATAAAGCAAGCCAATACCAGTAGGACCGCACATTTTGTAACCGGAACCAACAAGCCAATCACAGTCCATCTTTTGGACATCGATAGGCATATGGGGAAGACTTTGGCAGGTGTCGATTAAGACTTTAGACCCCTTTTGGCGAGCGATCGCAATAATTTCCTCTACGGGGTTAATACAACCCAAAGTGCTGGAAAGATGCAATATAGAAACCAATTTAGTTCGGTCTGAAATTAGAGTTTTGAACTGTTCCAAATTGAATTCTTCATTCTCGTTCAGTTCAACAAATTTCAGCACTGCACCTGTCTTTTGAGCAACCACCTGCCAGGGAACGATATTACTGTGGTGTTCCATTACCGAGATGATAATCTCATCCCCCGTTGTCAAGTTATTTATGCCCCAGTCATAAGCCACTAAATTAATCCCCTCAGTTGCATTGCGGGTGTAGATAATTTCTTGTGGCGAAGCAGCATTGATAAACTTCGCTAATTTTTCCCGCGCTGCTTCATACGCTTCTGTGGCTTCCTTACCAAGAACATGTGTGCTTTGATGCACGTTGGAATTATATTGCTCGTAGTAATCCCGTAGGGCATTTAGTACTACCGAGGGTTTGTGGGAACTTTCAGCGTTGTCGAAGTAAACCAAGGGTTTGCCGTTGACTTTTCGCTGCAAAATTGGGAAGTCAGCACGGACTTTCTCGGCAAGCGTTTTTTCCTGATTAACTATCATTGTTCAAACTAAGTGATGATGGTTTGCGGACTGAAGGTTAATAATGCCCTTCAATAGTTGCAACTATGTCGGTAACAAATAATCGTCCGTTAGTTTGAACAATAAGTCTTAGAAAAACAAACGCTTTCGTATTCACAAATACAATTTTTGGTTACATTTTTGTTGACTCCACACTGATAGAAGTATGTCACATCACGCTATGTTAAAGTTAACTAACTATTCCCAATACTCCTCCAGCATTTCCTTGCGTTTGTTCAGCATATTTTCAGAATCAGTACCACTATAGTCACTCATACTGTAGTTAACGTTGTTGTTCAGTGTGGTTTGGTAGCTTGAGAATTGCGACCAGAGAACAGGATTGTCAAACATCTCGTTATTCCCGATTTCAGGACTGGCGCTGAAGCTATACTGTTGCAGTGTATTGGCATAATCCAACTGGTTTTGTGGGGTGGAGAGAAGTTGCGTGCGGGGGTTCCCCCCGTTGAGCAAACTTCGGGGCATCTGGTCCCCCCACTGTATTTCAGAGGCAGGTGAGACAGCACAAGAGCCATCTTGATACTCTGTAATGCTGAAGCTAGAAGTTGCAATACGGCTCTGTGTTATGGAGTCCTTGAAACTTAAACCTGGGAGGCTAAAGCTTGGGGTTGTTGTACTGTGTACTGCTGTCTCTGGAACAATCTGACGCACTTGAGCATCAGTGAGATTGCGATTAGCACTGAGCATGAGAGCAACGACACCAGCAACATGGGGAGTCGCCATTGATGTGCCACTATAGGAAGCATACTGATTACCCGGAACTGTAGAGTAAACATCAACTCCTGGAGCTGTAACGTAAGTAAGTGAATTCACTCCTGCGCGGTTGGAGAAGTCAGCCATGTTGTTATTTTTATCAACTGCTCCAACTGCAATTCCTGATTTGTCTGCATATCGGGCTGGGTAGCCTGGTTGAAAGCCACTATCATTGCCAGCTGCCATAACGACAATAACTCCTTTATTGCTGGCATATTGAAGAGCTGTTTGCATCGAATCGTCCCCAGAACCACCACCTAGGCTGAGGTTAATCACATTCGCTCCATGATCTACAGCATAATAAATGCCTTTAGTAATGGAAGTGTAGGAGCCTGCACCTTCATCATTAAGAACTTTAACTGGCATAATTTTGGCATCATAGGCAATGCCAGTAACACCAAAGCCATTGTTCTCTCCAGCAATCGTGCCAGCAACATGGGTGCCATGACCTTTTCTATCTAAGACATCATTGTTGTTATCAACAAAGTTCCAGCCGTGAACGTCATCAACAAAACCATCGCCATCATCATCCTTGCCATTGCCAGCAATTTCCTTTGGATTTGTCCAGATATTATCCTTCAAGTCATCGTGGTTGAAGTCAACGCCAACATCCAGAACAGCGACAACCACACCCTGACCTGTGTATCCTTTTGCCCAGACTTCTGGAGCTTTCACAAGGTCGGCTCCCCAATTATTACCACCAAGATCAGGAACATCAGCAAAGGGACTTTGACCAACAGCTTTACCCACTGCGGCGGCTGCATTTATCAAGCCATAACCAGAGGAGAAATCGTAGCCATTATCATTGAATAATTGCTCTTCAGGATTTGGCTGCTTGTTATCGCTAGTTGAGTAAAAACTACTGTGACCGCCAAAGTTGACACTATAGTCATTATTGGGATGAAAGGAATCTACTGAGGAGGTAGACGTGATATTTAGCCCTTGATTAGAAAAAGAATTGTTAGTATTTATATCGCTGGGCATCAGTATTATCTCCTCAAATATATATCTCTTTTTTTGACAGCATGACCTGCAAAAGCCTTATGATTAATAGGGCTTTTGCCTGAAAGAGACTTTACCTAAGATAATAATTACTATTTAATAAAAATAAAAAATGCTAATTATTTTACAAATAATATAGTGGTTTGTATTTACATTGAATACAGTTCTTGTGAGGCAGACATTCTGTCCGCTCATAATTAGGGACGAGAGTCTCACCCGGCATCCGGCAAAAGCCATTTGTCCTTAGTCATTTGTTTACAAATAACAAATAACTAAGGACGACCAAAAGGAGTGTCTCACAACTTAACTATGACTGCTATAATATTAATTGATTGTAGAATCCCAATAACTAAAGCTTAAGTCAATGTCACTCCAACTTAATTCTAAAACACCAGGTTTTGAAGCGTTGGTGTCTACTCCCCAAGGATTAAAAAGAGTGAATTTTTGGGTGGAGGAATTGTAATCTATCAGCGCGTAAGCATGACCAGACACGATATTTGATGCTACTCCAGTTGGTTTTGTACCAAACCCAATCAATTGTCCAGAATTGAAGGCATCAACTAGAGAGCTAAAGTTAAGACCATTACCAAGAGAAGTATTTTTTCCTGTAATTTGTGCTAGTGCATCGCTGATATACCCACCTTTTCCAATACCAGTGTAGGTGTTGGTATTATCTTGATAAATCCAACCAGACTCGTTGAGTTGGGCGTAAGCTTTCTCGGCAAAAGCAACCCATAACTCATTAGAAGAGCTATTGTGGTCACTACCTTGATTGGCGTAAGGTAAATACCCTGATGAATTCGTTGGTAAATATCTGTCTACCGTTACATAGTCAGCAACTCCATTGTGCCAGAAGCGCAGGGTGAAAGTATTATCGCCGTTGTCAATGAACATACTCTCAATTGTGCTAGGAGAACGACCGGCTGTTTCAGCTAAACCTGCAAGGAAATAACAGTTATTTGTCTGTCCTTGTTTCACATCTTGGTAACTAATACCATTTTGGAACAGAGAACCATTCGCGTATTGATAAGTGTATGAAGTTTGTGGGCGATCGCCACCCAGAAACCACTTATTAATTAGGTTCTCCATCTGAATGTCACTGCTACCTGCATTCAAGTTGCCTAGTGTGTTGCCTTGATACTTCTGGTTAGCAGTGTCACCATTGACAACCTTGTTAGACAAAACTCGCACATACTCCGGCATTTGTAAGTAAGAGGCATTACTTACTAACGTGCGGAGGTCTGTAAATTCAGTGGCATTTACTGTACCACCGTTCTCTGCGTTACGCAGGATAGCTATCATGTCGTTGCGGTCTAATACACCATCAGTAAAGCGGTTCTTAGACTCTACGCGTAGAACACCATCTTGAACATTCAGGTCAAACCAGTCTTGAGTAGGAACAACGTTAGAGCCTTGAGTAAGAACAACGTTAAAGCTTGTTTGTACAGTATCTGTACTGGCACCAGATTTGTCATAAGCCTTTGCCGACAACTGATAGTTGCCACCAGCTAGACCAGTAAGAGCATAGTTAAAGCTACAATAACGATTATCGTTGCTATCGGCGGTGAATTGTACAGTATCAGAGATGCCTTGCGAGTTTCCGCCGTCTTTTTGCAACCAAAAATCCACTCGTGCTATATCGTTTGCACCATCGCCATCAAATGCCCTGGTATTGATTAGGTTGACTGTTTCCCCTGCTTGGTAGCTGCTTTTATCAGTGCTAAATTGTAATGATTGCGGTGCTTCGTTTTTAGAAATTTTAAGATTATAGGAAGTTCTCCCACCACTCACACGGTAGACCTGGATAGAATAAGTGCCTGCATCCAAAGTCTTGTCGATAGATTCAGCAGTATCACGATAATTATGGGAACCCGCTATCACTGAACGATTGCTGTCTAGCAATTGCAGATCTGCATCTGCTGACAGACCATCAAGAGCAAAGTTCAAACTACTACGACCACTTAGAGTAAAGCTGTAGTCATCGATGCGATTGTTATGACCTAGCGATCCATTAAAAACTTGACTTTTAGAAGTAGTATTTGTATTAGCTGATGGGCTTAGATTAATACTGTTATAGTCAATTGGCATAATTATTTATGTCTGCTTTTCTTGACGCTATTTGGCAGGCACACCATTTAAAACCCTTGCCAAACAAAGGTTTTAGATGAAGATATCAAAATTAAATGGTTGAATGTCTGTTGTTCTATACTCCTACTTCTGAGCCCAAAGCAGCCAGGTTGAAAACACGTAACTTTTATTACTAGTAAAGATAGGTAATCTGGTAATACTACTTTCTTTGTATGAATAAGTGAATGTACTAGATTTTTAAGAAAAAAGACTTTAAAGCGGCAACGAAAAGCATAAGCCTTTTTTCTCTGTTGGAGGTATGTTCAGGATGATAAACTACGCACTTTTACAAGAAATCTAAGCAAGAGAATTTATTCGTAGGGATTTAGCTTTATTCTTTATTCTTCAGGCAGGTAACACTTTCAAAATGTGCAATCCTAACAGGTTAGAGAAAAGCAGCAGTTTATTTATAGTCCAATACCGTTCAGTTAAGGATTTTTTGTGAGCGCGTTCTTATACCAATTCTCCATGAAGATGCACTTAATATTTATTAAACAACCGCCAAGACGCCAAGCACGCCAAGAGTGAAAGAGCTAGTATTAAGTGCAAGTTTACAGAGAATTGGTATTAGACAATTCCTCCCAGTCCCCAGTCCCCTTCACTTAGAGTGGTATTAAACTAGTGAAGAATAAACAGTCCGAAAGGCATATCGTGAGGGATAAAAAAGTGCCACTAACGCCTTGCACGCTCTTGGTAGGGTTTCCGGACGCAGGCGACTGGCGCTGTGGTGTTTCGCGATCGCTCCGGGCGCGGGCACTCCGTGCCCGGAGCCATGAAACGGATAACTGTTAAACAAAAATATAATATAAGGTAGATCTATTATAATGTCGTCGTTATTTTAACCGAATACTATTATTTTCCAAAAGGGGATGGACAAAGAAATGACCCTAGTTGTTGCAGCACTATATAAATTTGTTAAATTGCCAGATTTTGCCGAGAAACAACACTCTCTGCTGTCTTTCTGCGAATCGCATGGCGTTAAGGGGACAATTCTATTAGCACCAGAAGGTATTAACGGTACAATAGCGGCTTCACGTCAAGCGGTTGACTCTGTTCTCTCTTTTTTGCGCTCCGATCCCCGCTTAGCAGACTTGGAACACAAAGAGTCTTATGCTGACTACTCACCGTTTGAGCGGATGAAAGTGCGCTTGAAAAAAGAAATTGTGACTATCGGAAGGACTGGAGTTGACCCCAACGAACAGGTGGGTACCTATGTTAGCCCGAAGGATTGGAATGAGCTGATTTGCGATCCTGAAGTGACGGTGATTGACACCCGCAATGATTATGAGGTGAGGATCGGAAGCTTTAAAGGAGCGCAAAATCCTCATACGGAATCATTCCGTGAATTTCCCGAGTATGTTCACAAACACCTTGACCCCAACAAACACAAAAAGGTTGCCCTGTTTTGTACTGGGGGAATTCGTTGCGAAAAAGCCTCTTCTTTCATGCTGTCCCAAGGGTTTGAAGAGGTTTATCACCTCAAAGGTGGGATTCTCAAATATTTAGAGGAAGTTCCTGAGTCTGAGAGTTTGTGGGATGGCGAATGTTTTGTGTTTGACCAACGCATCGCTGTCAGTCACGGTTTAGAAACGGGTAGTTATGATATGTGCGCAAGTTGCGGGCGTCCCATCTCTGAAGCTGATAAATCATCTGCCAAGTATCAGGAAGGAGTTTGTTGTCCCTATTGTTTTGATACCCTATCGGAGGAGAAAAAGACACGTCAGCAGGAGAAAAAACGACAGTTGGAGTTGGCTAGGAAGCGGAATGGACAAGATTTCTCGGTGACTTCGACACAATGAAGGGTGGGGTATACGAACAAAGGCTGCGGAGGCAGCCTCTTGGAGGTTCGCCTAGGGACGCTTTAGCGCTAAGGTCAAGCCATCCGCAATTGGTACCAAACTCATGGTGATTCGTGGATCTTGATGCAGTTTCTGATTAAAAGCGCGGATGCTATTGGTTATCTTGTCTTGCTCTTGGGGATCTGCAACTCGTCCTGACTGTAGGACATTATCAATCGCAATCAACCCACCTGGACGTAGAAGTTGTAGAGAACGCTCGTAGTAGTTATCGTAGTTGTTTTTATCAGCATCGATGAAGGCAAAATCAAAGGTGCCTGCTTCTCCTTGTGCTATGAGTTTATCTAGAGTGTCGAGTGCTGGGGCAATGTGTAGCTCGATTTTATCTGCCACTCCGGCTTGCTGCCAGTAGCGGCGGGCGATCGCCGTATACTCTTCACTGAGATCACAGGCAACAACCTTACCCTCTGGTGGTAACGCCAATGCCACCACTAGGGAACTATAACCTGTGAATACACCTATATCTAGAGTTTTCTTTGCACCCATCAACTGCACCAGCAGTGACATAAATTGCCCCTGTTCTGGAGTAATCTGCATTCTGCTCCTCGGATGCTGTGCTGTTTCTTGTCTCAATTGCGCTAAAATCTCAGGTTCTCGTAATGAAACCGATTGCAAGTATTCATAAATACTTTTTTCAAGTCCTGACGTTTTATATGCCATGTTTTGCTGCTAATGGCTAATTGTATTTTTATCATTATAAAATATGTGAAGGTACTGCAAACATTGCGTGACGGCAGGCTAAACCCTGCAACGGAAACGCTTTCATCCCCGGTCGCCCATC
Organism: Scytonema sp. HK-05; assembly: GCF_963872035.1. Lineage (NCBI taxonomy): Bacteria > Bacillati > Cyanobacteriota > Cyanophyceae > Nostocales > Scytonemataceae > Scytonema > Scytonema sp. HK-05. The sequence goes on along the minus strand of NZ_CAWMYC010000142.1, from coordinate 10,483 downwards.
ACGTTTGGACGGTACTACGTACCTGTTCCTCTGCGGCTTTCAGCCAGCCATCCTTATAAGTCTTAAATCAGACATGATATTACATCTAACTGTCCTTGTGATTTCTGCTCCCGCTGCACGAGCGTCTTTATAAAAGTACTTTCTTATTTACAAAAATAAATAGGCATCTCTATTAAGTACAAAAAGCCCAAATTATCAACGATAATATCAAAAATTCATGACTTATTGAAGTGCATAACTCATAGTCTCTTTCTTGAGTTCTATTTTATAAGTTCTCTAAAATTAGTAAACTAACATACAATCTAAAATTATACTTTACTGTAGCGTCAGGCAGGGGGAATCATGAGCCGTCCTATAATTCTTGGTATTGTTGGTGACAGCGCAGCTGGGAAAACAACACTGACTAAGGGGATTGCTCAGGTTCTTGGTCCGGAGAATGTTACGGTTATTTGTACGGATGATTACCATAAGTACGACCGAAAGCAGCGTGCTGAGATTGGTATCACTGCTCTTCATCCTGACTGCAACTATTTAGATATTATGCAGCACCACCTGTCGCAACTGAGGACAGGGCAGCCAATCCTCAAACCTGTTTACAGCCACAAAACTGGTACTTTTGAGCCACCACTTTATATCAAGCCAAGTAAATTTGTCATAGTTGAGGGATTGCTGGGTTATTCCACCCGTGGCGCGCGTGACTCCTACGATGTGAAAGTTTACCTTGCTCCCCCTGAATCTTTACGCGCTCAATGGAAAGTTAAGCGGGATACGCAAAAGCGAGGGTATACAGAAGAACAAGTACTTGAGGAACTCAGAAAACGCGAACCAGATTCTGAACAATTTATCCGTCCACAACGACAATGGTCAGATATAGTCGTGAGTTTTTACCCTCCCAATGACGATTTGGACCAAACCAATGGACACCTAAATGTGCGTCTAGTGTTACGTCCTACGATTCCTCATCCAGATTTTAGCCAGATTCTCAACTACGGCGATGGCAGTTTTGAGTCAGCAATCCGCTTAGAATTAGACCGGGATATGGGCAAACCAGTCGATGTTCTGGAAGTTGATGGTCATGCCACTTTGGAAGAGGTTAATAAGTTAGAGCATATTATTTGTGCTGATATGCCCTACCTGAAGAATATATGCGATCGCGAAAGCAACCCAGAGTTGGGCAAAATTGCTGGTACAACTGGGGAAACACTTCAAAGTTACCCCCTCGCTCTCACCCAGCTATTGATTACGTACCATATGCTCAAGGCAACACAAACTTATCAGTATGAAGTCAGGGAAAGTACGGTAAAATAGCTCAAAATTAAATATTTGGTCAAATATCTAGAGGTTTTCAGAATTACAGGGGATAACTTAGGAATAAGTGCATATATCACCATTTATCTCCTGTATTTGTCTATGACTTATTGCCTCAGAATTGCCGACATACCTGTGACTGAACGTCCGCGTGAGCGGTTGTTAACGTATGGTCCTAAAATTTTAGCCACAGCCGAGTTAATAGCAATTCTGCTAGGCACCGGTCAAGGACACGGAAAACTTTCTGCGGTGGGTCTGGGACAATATATTTTACAGGAACTGAGCAAACACCAGCGAGACCCGTTGGCAGTTCTGCGAGATGTCAGCGCCGCCGAGTTGATGCAAATTCCTGGTATTGGTCCAGCAAAAGCAACGACTATCTTGGCGGCGATTGAATTAGGGAAACGAGCATTTCAATCCCGTCCAGGAGAACGCACGTTAATTGATAGTCCAGCGGCGGCGGCGGCAGCTCTTAGTCAAGATTTAATGTGGCAAAATCAAGAACGTTTTGCGGTGTTATTGTTAGATTCAAAAAATCGCCTGCTGGGAACGCAAGTGATTACCATTGGCACAGCAACGGAAACTTTAGCCCCTCCCCGCGAAATTTTTCGAGAAGTCATTCGTCAAGGAGCAACGAAGGTTATAGTGGCACATAACCATCCGTCTGGACATGTAGAACCTAGTCAAGAAGATATCGAATTGACGCGACAGTTGTTACTTGGAGCGCAGTATTTGGGCATTCCTCTTTTAGACCATCTAATTTTAGGCGATGGCAATCATCAGAGCATACGGGAGATAACAACATTGTGGGAGGATTGTCCGCAGGGAGATTAAGCCTCTTGCTAAGAGGATGTTTTAGAAGTGGTTAGTTATCAAAAACTTTTCGATCCCCCTAAATCCCCCGTCATAAGGGGGACTTTGAGATTATTTTCCCCCCTTAAAAAGGGGGGCTAGGGGGGATCTCAATACAACTCGGTACTTTACAAACATCCTTTAAAGTCAATTAGATGAAAATGAAACCACAGATGAACGTACTGAGATCAAGCCTCGAGTTGCAACAGTGACATTGCGTCGCCGTCCAAACCCTCGTTACCAGGTTCAACCTGGTAACGAGATATTAGAGCCTCTGGCTCTTGTTGAGAATGGTGAGTCCAGCCCTGCAGGCGGGTTTCCCGCCGTAGGGGACTGGCGAACCCGAAGGGTGCAAGATCTCAGCGTAGATAAATCATCTGTGTAGCCTACGGCACGGCTTACGCCTACATCTGTGGTTTTAAATATCCTTATCTAAAAAATCAACTAGTTTACTGAGTAATAATATACGTGATTTACTTTTTAGTAGTTAATTATTATTCCACCAATCTCATTACTAAATTAATGAGTTCTCTGCCTGCTGATAAAAATATTGACTACAAAACAATTATTGTCAACAACTCTCCTGATGATGATTCTATTTATGCTCTAAAAAATCAAGATATTCTCATTTTAAACGCTCTCGATAATTTAGGATTTGGTGGTGGTTGCAACTTAGGAATAAATTGGATTTATACCCAAGAACCTCAAGCAATTGTTTGGATTATTAATCCAGATGCTTATTTAGAAAAAAATATTTTGGCTCAAGTCGAGTTGTTTTTTGAGGCACATCGAGAAATTTCTATTCTCGGCACAATAGTTCATACTCCTACGGGCGAAGTTTGGTTTGCAGGCGGTCGCTTTATTCCGGCAACAGGAGCAATTCTCACTCAAGATTTATTGAGCAATACAGATGCAGATTATGTTGCTTGCGATTGGATTACAGGTTGTAGCTTTATCATTAATCTTCGTAAGTTTGATAAATGTCCTCAGTTTGACCCTGCTTACTTTCTTTACTATGAAGATTTTGACTTTTGCCGACGCTATGCTAATCAAGGACATCTGATTGCAGTTACTAAGCAGTTTGGTGTCCTACATCAGCCCTCCTCAATTACTAATAGATATGTTTTTAGAAAAATCAAAAATAGTACTTATGGTTATTTATTATCTTTAGATAGATATACAAATAAAGTGGTTTTTCTATTAAGGTTAGTTCGTTTGATTCTTTATGCTTTAATTTTGATGGTTGTAAAACCTCAAGTAGCATTTGGCAAATTTGCTGGCGTGTTCATGTATTGCAGGCGATCGCCCAAGGGGCACGCTTAGGAGCCAATCGCTCTCTTAAACCTATCTCTGGTGATGTTAGGCTAAGATTATATCGTAAAATCAAAAACTCACTGGCTCGTGCTATGGTTGTACAGATTCCGCCCTCTCTTCACTCGATTGAGGAGTATTTTGCACTTGAGGAAACCGCCGACTACCGCAGCGAATACCGTGATGGAGAAATTGTTCCTATGACAGGGGGTTCGATTAACCATAATCAAATCGTTGTTAATTTAATAATTGCTCTTACCCTTGCACTCAGGGAGCAAGATTACCACGTTTACGCTAACGATTTGCGTCTGTGGATTCCTCGCTTTCGCCAATACACTTATCCAGATGTTTTGATTATCAAAGGTGAACCAGTATTTGAGTCAGGACGTACTGATACTGTTCTGAATCCCAATATTATCTTTGAAGTTCTCTCTAAATCTACCAGTAGCCGCGATAGGGGTGATAAATTTACATACTATCGCTCTATTCCTCAATTTCAAGAATACGTTTTGATTGACCAATATCAAATCCATATTGAGCAGTTTAGTAAAACTCCAGAAGGTAACTGGCTATTTAGCGAATCTGACGCTGAAGATGGAGTTTTGACTCTAGTTTCAGCTAATTGCCAAATCCCGCACCGTCAAATTTATGAGCGGGTTAAGTTTGATAGAAATGAGTAAAATATTATTTAATTTATCCATTCTTTTTTCCCAACCCACAGGCATAAGCAACTATGCAAAAAATCTTTTTCCTTATTTAAAAACTCTTAAACCCACCTTATTAACGGCACAAAACTACCCTGATTTTAACTGTTATCCAATTCCTAATAATCTTACGCCTGCTCAGGGAACAAAAGGACATTTTGACCGTCTTGTCTGGACACAATTTCAACTGCCAAAAATCTATAAAAATCTGAAATCTCAACTTATATTTTCTCCTGTTCCGGAAGCCCCACTTTCTGCCAATTGCCGTTATATTGTGATGGTTCACGATTTGATACCATTGCGCTTTCCCAAACTCTTGTCACCACTGACGCATTTCTCGCGCTACTACGTTCCCCAAGTTCTTGCGCAAGCGCAACACATTATTTGCAACTCCCATGCTACGGCAAAGGACATTATCGACTTTTATCAGATTCGGGCAAGCAAAATCACTCCTATTCCTCTTGCATACGACGCCAATCATTTTCGTCCGCTTTATTTAGAAAATGGCGGGCAAGATGCCCACCCCACAACAGTTTCTCCATACTTTCTCTACATTGGACGACAGGATTCCTACAAAAACCTACATCGACTCATTACGGCTTTTGCAGCATTATCTAATAATTTATCTAATAATAAAGACTACGAATTGTGGTTAGCAGGACCACAAGATAAACGCTTCACTCCTAACTTACAAACGCAAGTTGAAGAACTAGGTATAACCGATAAAGTTAAATTCCTTAACTATGTTCCTTACAGTGAATTGCCGAAAATAATTTGTGGTGCTATAGCCCTCGTCTTTCCCAGTCTTTGGGAGGGTTTTGGTTTCCCAGTTCTCGAAGCAATGGCTTGCGGTACTCCTGTGATTACTTCTAACCTCTCATCTTTACCAGAAGTTGCTGGCGACGCTGCTGTTCTTATCAATCCTTACAGCGTTGAGGAAATCACTGAAGCGATGCGAACAATTGCAACTGATTCCGCATTGCGTCAGCAGCTTTCGACTCAAAGCATAAGCAGGGCAAGTCAGTTCAGTTGGGAAAAAACAGGGCTTGCTACTGTTGAAGTTTTATCACGCTACCTTTAAATAACATTAATAACAAATTATTAGCTAGTTAATAACAGTTAAATACAGCACTTTGCATCTAAATGGAGTACACCCCTCCCCAACCCTCCCCAAGGCATCGGGGAGGGTGCGCGACAGCGCGGGTGGGGTATCTCTGTACTTCAGTAACTTGCAATCTGCTGTAAATGTTTTTTTAAAGAGAAAATGCAACTAACAGTTGAACAACACTTAAGTAACACTTGAATAACTGATTAAAAAATGGCATTATAGTAAGTTGACAAATTTAACAAAACAGCTAGCTAATAAGCCTATTGTATAATTTAGGTCAGAGAATCATCTCTAACCGTCATTTTGATGTGCTTTTGCAACAACAGCATTGAAATGACACACAATACAGTGCGCTTCCCTAATCTATGATTCTGCTTAAAGTTCAGGATAGCTATATTTTTCTATAACAAGAGAAAACCAGGGAGAATTAGCGATATGAAGCAATCAAAGAGTAGGAGAAAACGGGGAATTATGCTGACTCCTGCAGGGCTGAAGCGGCTAGAAGCAGCAATTCTGGCTGTGGAGAAGGCGCACAACAACGGCGATCGCTTTACTTTAGACGAACTAGGCTTACGCATGAATGTTTCTAGCAAAACACTCAGCCGATTGTGGTCCTTGGATAGAGGCGTAGACCAGAAAACTGTGAGAGTGTGCTTTAGCGCTTTTAACCTGGAATTATGTAGCGAAGACTATACAATTTTAGATGAACCGAATCACACTGAAACCTCTGGCGAGCTTTTGGTGAGTTTAGAAACAGAAGAGGTAAGTTCGTCTGAGTCTTTATCAGTAGATTCATTTATTAACGAACAGCGTGACAAACTTAAACATTTTTGGTCATACCCAGATGGTCCCGTACCTCTGGATTCCCCCTTCTACGTCGAACGTCCCCCAATTGAGGAACTGGTTTATCGGGAAGTCACTCAACCAGGCTGTGTAATTCGCATTCGAGCACCTAGACAGATGGGTAAGAGTTCTCTGGTGTTGCGGCTTTGTGCTTTTGCACAAAAGCAAGGGTATCGCACAGTGAATCTGAATTGCTACCAGATAGATTCCGATGGTCTAACTGACTTAAATCAGCTTTTGCGTAATCTTTGCTGGCGAATTGCAACAGAATTAGACATTGCTCCCAACCTGAATGACATATGGGATGAGGAAGTTGGTTGTAAGTTAAATTGTAGCTTTTACTTGCAGTATTTGCTCAAGCAGATTCAAAGCCCAGTAGTTCTGGTGTTGAATGAAGTTGACTGCTTTTTTGAACATCCTCACATTGCTACTGAGTTCTTTGCTTTGTTGCGTTCTTGGTGCGAGGAAGCACGACAAAATGCCAATTGGAGCAAGTTGAGGTTAGTAGTAGTTTACTCTACAGAAGAGTATGCCACCCTAGATATCAACCGCTCCCCGTTTAATATTGGACTACCTATCCGTCTCGTGGAATTTACCCAGCAACAGGTAGAAGATTTAGCCCAGCGGCACGCGCTAGACTGGAGTAGTGGTAAGGAATCTGCCCAACTGATGTCGCTTGTAGGCGGTCATCCAGCACTCATTCGGATTGCGCTTTATTATCTTTGCTCTCAGGTCATCACTCTACAAGAGCTGATACAAGAGGCACTTACCAACGGTGGCATCTACCGCTATCATTTATGGCGACACTGGGCGAAACTGCAAGAAAAACCCAGTCTGGCAAAGATCTATACTGATGTTGTGACAGCAAAGCAAGGTATTTCTCTTGACCCGATTGAGGCATATAAACTCGAGAGTTTGGGATTGATTTGCTTTAAGGGCGATCGCATTATACCGCGTTGCGAACTCTACCGCACTTATTTTGCAAAACAACTAGCGACAATCATTTAAGAAATCATTTAATGATACGGGTTTGAACCCCTATCATTGAATGATTTTATGTTCAAAAATTACCTTATTTGCAACGACTCGCCTACTTTCAAGAAGTCGAGAGCCAGCACCTGAAGTATCTTTTGGCTTTCCGCTTCTTGGTGGTTCAAACGCTCTGTATTCTTGGATAAAAGTAGTGTTTCTCGTTTCTAGCTTTCTTAGATCTAAAGCTAATCCTACAGCTAATCCTACAGCAAGCAGGCATAGAGCAGTTTTCAATCACAAATTAGCTATTTTGGAGTGTAAATAACAGGTTGACAGCACTAATTAAAGTTACGCAATTCGTCAACTTTAATGACTGAAACGGTAACATCTCCCGCGTTATCGTTAATCTCAGTATCGAAGAAGAAAGCACACAGTTTCGACGGTTCTGACACAGCTATAGTCAGGGTATCGTCATAGCCATTTAGAGTTGACCAACCGGCTGTTACTTGCTTATTCGTTTTTAAGTTCTTGAATTTGCCCCCATAAATCCAGAGTAAAACTAAGGCTTCGTTTTCTGCGTCTTCAGAATCTTTGACATAATCGAATGCACCTTCTTTGATGCGGACAACATAGATTCCCTGTGTTAGCTCTGCTGTTACTCCTTTGTTTTGGATAGCCTCCATTTGCTCTTTTGTAAGCTGATAGCAATTTTTAGCACTGTTAACGACTAAATCGGTAATAGAGGTTTGAGTTGTCATGATTTTTTCCTCCTTGGATTCAGAAAATTGTATTGATATTGCTATCTGGAAAATAGTGTTAGTTCATTTGGCAATAGAACCACAATTATTCGTAACTTAGGGTGCCATCAATGTTGACAATGTGAGAATCTAGCTCAATCTCTGATGGATAATATGTGTCTCCTGCTGCTGTTTTGCACTCAGCAACAAGTACAAGTTGTCTGGTACTCAGCAACTGCGCTGGAGCAATATTCTTGCAGCTTTTAGAAAAATTTTTATCACTCCAGGATAATTTTCCATCCAAGTTACCAATGTATTTATCTAAGTCAATGGAGGTTTGCTGAGAATCGCCATTACTTTTTGCGCAACTTGTTGATAGGATTGAGCCATTGATTTCTATCTTATCTTTGTCGCAGCTTAGGCTAAATTCACCTGTTGCCATCGCTTGATCAACAACAAAGTTAAGTGACACAACGAAAGTAAACAAAAAGACCATAGCAACTTTGAGTAGTAGCCATTTCTTCATTTTCTATTAACCCCTTCTATTTGTAATGTAGCCAATTGTCTCGACAAAATCCTTATGTGAGCTTTGTCAATAATTAAGGATCATATATGAGTACGGCTTTTCCACTTTCTGTGAACGCCTAGACCATTCAACACAATACTTTACCCCAAGACATTAAGTCTAAACCAGAATACTATTGCAGCAACGTGTAAATCGTTGGCTTTAAGTGTCTAGCTTGACAAATCCTTTGGCGGAAATTGCTTTCACTTCATGCCACCATGATCTTACTTTTCTCATCAAAATGCAAGGACAGATAAGACAGTTAAGCAGAAATTTAAGAAACTGATTGCAATAAATAAAGGACAGTTAAGACAGTTAAGACAGTTAAGACAGTTAAGCGAAAAAATAGACAGATACAGATTTATTTAGTTCAAGAAGTGATAGAATGCATACGTCAGATCAAGATGGAGAGTTTTGCTGACTTTTATAAGGCTGAAGTGGTTGCCAAAGGCGATCGCCCTTAGGTAAGATGAGCCCCAACAAACTTCTGGCTAAAATTCCGGTGGATGCCAGTTTTGAGCAACCCAAATCTTTCGGGCTTCAACAATATAATCGTTGTTAAATTCATCAGGGCTGTCACCAGCCCTGCTGAGTTTAATCAAGCAGAATGAAAGAAAGAATTTTGAGCAAAAACCTCTATTTTATAGGGATTTTCGCGAATTTTTCTTCACAATGCCGAAGAGCTAGCCCTACTTGTTGCTGGCATCCCTATGCAGCGTTTAACCGCGCTTCAAGTGCGCTCACCTTATCTGACAAATCCTTGATCGCGTTGACAAGGGTGAAAGTCAGTTCTGAAATATCTGTCATTAAAAGAGAAGACGACTCGTTATGCCTTTGTGTTTCTAAAACCATGCTGGGGCAAACTTGTTGCAACTCCTGAGCAACAAAGCCTACATACTCCCTACCTGCGTCACTGCCTTTTGCATCAAACTCCGGCTTATAACGGAATTTCACTGGAGACAATTGTTTAATAAGTTCTAATCCGCGCTGGTAAGGCGTAACATTTGTTTTTGTTCTTGCATCTGAAAGCGCAGCAAAAGTTCCACCGCCTGTTTTAGAAGCGTTGCCATCAATACTTAAGGTTTGGTCGGGGTTGGCAGTATTGATTCCTACTCTCTTGTGAGCTGAAAAAATATTGATCGCTTCCCAAGAATTGTCATTATTACCTGGTACATAAACCGTAATAACATCACCACTGAGTGTGTTAGGACGGCTATAGCCCCAACGAATAAATTTAGATTTTTGGGAACCATTAGTTAAGTCCCAACTTGGACCATCAAAATCAATTCCAGCAGTGGCGTCAAAAGCAGCAAGCCCGGAAACTTGTAATTTTGCTTCGGGTTTCTGTGTCCCAATGCCGACGTTACCATTGGTAACTGTTAGTCTTTCCGCACCGAATTGAAACAAACCAATGCTATCATCAGAATCGTTTTCAATTCCAATCAATAACTTGGTTTTTTCGCTTGTATTTGCTGAGGTCGTGCCTTCAACATAGTAGCGAATATAAGCTTTATCGCCTGAACCGCCACCGGGATCTTTTGGAAACAAAATACCTGCTTGATCATTATTTCCAACCTCTGGCGTAATCGCTCCACCAGTAACTTGCAATTTTGCTTGTGGTGTCGTTGTCCCGATACCAACATTGCCGTCAGCAGTAACTGTTAGTAAATCACCAGTCACGTGTGTCCAAAGACGAAGTGCGCCGTTTGGGTTGTACCATGCAAACGTATCACCCTTAACAGCTGGGTTTGGGAAAGCAGTGAGGTTACGTCTGTAAAGGTAAAGACCAGATCCACTTCCTGAAAGTGTAATTTGACCTGCGCTTTGAGTAAAATCAAGCAACCCGGCTGAAATGCCTTCAGTCACATGAAGTTCGCCATTAGTTGTTTGCTGAGCCATAGTTTTTTGTTCCTTTGTTTAAGAAAGTAGGAAGTATGCAAAACTTGCATCTTTCGATATATTTTCACAATTTTAATAAAAAGGCAAGGACAGATAAGACAGTTAAGAAGACAGTTAAAAACTAATTTATAAGACAGTTAAGACAGTTAAGACAGTTAAGACAGTTAAGACAGTTAAGACAGTT
>NZ_CAWMYC010000141.1:0-56262 GCF_963872035.1 Scytonema sp. HK-05 | reverse complement strand
CTGAAACGACAGAAACGTTTGTTTACATTGCGATGATTCGTCTGATGCGAGAAACAACTTGCGTAATTATCAACACCTATCAAAAACTTTTCAGACATCCTCTAAGTTCAATCCTCAATCTCCACGCCAAAATCAACTTTTAACACCTCTTCGATCCGCCGTAAAGTGTCGATTGGCAAAGCTTTGGTTTCTTCAGCTTCTATTTTGTACCAGTTCATGGTTGTCATAGGAATTTGACGACAAATTGCTGACAAAGAGCGCCTATCAGACTCTCTTGCCTTCCTAATTCTCTCTCCTAAACCTGGCACCTCTACATCTATTACTTTCCTAACCTTCATTCAACTTTAGATACCCAATAATCTTTAACTATAAATCTTCTATGTTGTCTACTTATTATAAATTATCAATTGTTAGTTTATAATGTATAAACTATAAGTTTATAATTCAAAAAAATAGGACGGACAGCACTCAATAATGAAGTTGCTCTGTTTGTTCCTACGAAAAACCCTGACCTATAACGAGGACAGGGCAGTAATGATTATTTTTTCTTGCTTCAAGCATGACACACATTCCAGCCCCGGAGCAAACTGATGTAGTCAGTCCAGTTGAGTCAAAAAGCGTATCAGTCAAAGTTATTGAGCTAGAAGAACTCACAGAAGAAGAGGTACGCTTACGCCTACACTTAGAGCGGAAGGTGGAGCGTGCGTTCTATGAGGCTGGTAAAGCTTTAATGGAGCTAAGGGACAGACGGTTGTATCGCTCTACCCACAGAACCTTTGAAGAGTACTGTCGTGATAGATTTGGTTACAGTCGCCGACAACCTTATCTTTTGATTGAAGCTGCAATGGTAGTTGATAACTTATCTGAAAAATGTGATCCATTGGATCACATTCTACCTACCAATGAACGCCAAGTCCGACCACTTACCAAACTAGAACCCAAACAGCAGCGTGATGTTTGGCAAGAGGCAGTTGTGGAAGCGGGTGGGAAAGTGCCATCTGGCCGTATTGTTAAAGACATTGTGCAACGGATTATGGAAGGTACCAAGGTGCCGAACCCTTACCAGGAAGGGGAAGTCTGTCAAATTATTGCTAAGGACAATCCAGAACTAAGGGGCAAAGGCGGGTGTTGGTGTATTGTCAGTCAGGTGAATGATTTTAGCTGTACTGTTACTGCATGGGGTGGAGAATACACTGTGAGACTGGATCACCTGAAGTCAATGAATTACTCGGATACCGAGTGTGAACAGATGAAACAGATATGCGAACGCATTACCCGGTTGCATGATAACGGTAACTTGGAACAGGCAGCGAGTGCAATGTTGAAACACTTAGGGGAGGTGAAGCGCCCCTACCTGACACCGTTGGAAGAAAAGCTGTTGAGAGTGTTAGAGCAGCAATATGAAAGGAAATAATTATTAATAGTTCGTAGGCAAGTGAAGAACACTTTTACCGAAATACCTCTTAACCCTCTTTAGTCACTCTGGAAAAAGAAAAATAAGAGCCAATTTTTCAACTGTAGATAGAGTGAGCGTTTGGGGGTTTATTTTCGTTCCAGAATGGCTGAAATCAATATTTTTGGTAAAAGTCTTATGCTGTAGGGGTTATAGATTATTCTCTTCCGAAAGTGATAAAAGAGGGTTAATATGATGGGCTGTCTGCGTTGGTTCCAAATTGCAACCATAAGCAAAGGTAGTCAGTTGGTTTTTCTACCACAGAGATAGTTGTCCTGGCGATATATTTCCCCGTCGCCGCGTATGAAACAGCATATGGCAGCTACTGCATAAAGCCGCGAGATTCTCGACTCGATTGTCCTCGGGCGTGTAATTCCAGTGGTGGACAACTAATGTTTTAATGCTGCGTTCTCTACGAGATAATCCTTCTTTTTTATCAGTTGGTCGCAGGCATTGCATCCCACAGCGCGTGCATTTCCAGTCGGATTTTGATTTGACCTCAAGCGCGATAGTATCCCAGTTTAAAGGATAGCGGTTGCGGTTTTTGCCACTCATCAATCAGTTCCTTTTGGGTTCTATGAAACTAATCTCGATTATTATATCGGTAATATTTTTCATTAATATACTTAGTTTTGTGCTCATACCGGATAGAATTCTTACGGGATTGAGCTAAGAGCTAACCCAGAGTAGCCGCTGAAGAGCGCGTTCGCCCCTTTTATGAATTTGATTGAATTTGACGCGATATCATTGTTCTTATATTTACTATTTACGCAGAAACTTTTTCGGAAAAATTCACCTGAGACATAACTTGTGTGCGTATTGAATTAGCAGCCTTCTCTGCAATTTCTTCTCTATCAAAATCAGTAAGAAGTACTGCAAGTAGTGATTTGAGGGCTTCGCGGTTAGATATAAACTCTTCACCATATAAATCATCTTGCAGCAAAGTAGCTGACAAATGAGGTATTAATTCAGGCGTAGGAGATAGTAACCGCTCTTTAATGCGTGCCCTTGCAGTTTCTGTCGCTGAAAAAGTACCTATACCCAGATCCCATGTTTCAATTATTAGCCTGACTTCGCGGTTGAGAGATACACGTAGCGTTGATAAACGACCAAATAAAGTTTTGTTGAGCATTAAAGGTGCGAATGCGCTACCCCAATCCAAACCAGCGCCGATAGTGCAATTTGCTTCATCTTCGATGCAAACAGCATCTTCCAGCCATCCTTCACCAAAAAGTAAATCTATAGCCTCTTGGGTTGTTATTGACTCGTTTGCATCAGAATTATCATTTTGCTGTTGGTGATTCATAAATTTTTACCTTATCAGCCCTTATCTTCGTCTCAATGCACCATATTCAAAATAGACCAAATTATCATAGTCTTCTTCAGGCCCGCAGTTAAACATGTTTTGTTTTTCGTAAAATCCTTCAGACCTTGGTAAGGAATGCAACCCAACTCTACCTTCATACCCTAACTCAACACTTCTAATTCTTGCGAAATTTAATAGTGCTTGACCAACACCTTTGAATTGAGGCGGACGTTGAATTTCGATTCGGTTAGTTGGGGCAGTGGCAATGCCATCAACATAAACTAGCCTCTTACCAATATTCAACCGAGAACCGTGCATTTGTGTTTCTATTATCATTAATCCTTGAGTTTTATTTTCGCACTCAACTGCATAACCTTCAAGGTTTTCTTGATTTACAATATATCTTAATTTGAATATCCAGTCCCAGTATTTATCTTCTTGGCTAAACCGCCTTAATTTTTCTACCCAATCATTGACATAATCATCAATATGCCTTGGTCCTAAATCTACTAAATAGGCTTCAATAGGTGTGTTATCAACGCCCCTTTGTAATCCAATTTTTAGTTGCACATAAAACTCCTAATCCCTAATATTAATTATTATTAAAAGACCCAATTTAATAATTCTATTAGTATATTTATACCATACAATGTTATATTGATTCATCCTTTTTACGCAGAGTCTCCATAAAATCCAGGGAGAGTAATTTATGGTTTTTCCATAGCAGTAAACATTTCACTCTTCCGGTTAACATAAACCATGACTATATCCGTTTCAAGTTCATAGACTTCCACCATATTGTCTATTGCTTTTACATCTTCAGTATCTAAATCATATTGGTATATTCTTCTCAAGATAAATTGACGGGGAATGTAATCAATTCTAGGCGATGAATTATCCAAAACAACAACCAAAACAATACCTGGACGTTCTCAAGCAGGCACTCCCATCACAAATTGTGTTGTTTTGTAACAATTTTTCCAAATATGGACACAACTTAGCTGAAGTAAATGACAGCGTGACACCAAACATTTTACAATCAGCTTGTCGATATCAAAATTGATATCAAATGCCTGACCAAAAGTCCCCACCAAGCGAAATGATTCGTGTGCCCGTTCCACTAATTGGGGTGGTTCGGCGACTATCAAAACTACATAGACAAGGGCATACAATTGCCTTGCTGCAAGCCTTAGAGGAATTACTAGGAGATTTTGATATCAATAATGATATCGATATAACAGCAGGCAGTAAATCAGTTAAACAGCTAGAGGAGAAGCTGGAGAAACTGGAATCCCATATTGCGGCTCAAGGGTCCTCGGTGGATACAAAACTAGAAGGGATCACCAAGAAGTTGGAGTTAATCGAACGGGCGATATCTACGATCAGCTCCGCTAACGCCTCTGGGAGATTGGGCAACAACAAAGGGCGAAGACAAACAGCGTACCCGTACCAACAAACACAAGTTGAACTACAGCCCAGGACAAACGAAAGTCTTGCACCAAGACTTGGCATCACCCCCCAAGGCCTCATTGCTCAAAGAGAAAACAAGAGTGCCAAAGAATTTTTAAGTTGGTCTCGTAACCGTGACCCAATGAGTGTTGCTTGGGAATGGAAGGCTTCGGACGAACTATACCACCCCCAACGGTAAAGCTAACTTTTCACTGGTTACCTCTGTTTGCTTTTTTTACGCAATGCGTGAGAAGTCCCGACACGCCCGACGTGGTGAATGTACTTTGCAGTTGTCGCAGGCGATGCATGGCCCAAATCAGCTTGCAAGTCAAAATCAGAAGCTCCATTTTTCTTAGCAAGCGTCGCATGCGTATGCCTCAAAAAGTGGGCAGAAAACTTAATTCCAGCAAAATCAGAAATTTCCTCCATCATCCGCCGCAACCCTCGGTCGCTTAGAGGTTTACCCCTATCTCGCCGACTAGGACTGGGGAACACCGGCTCATCATTCCTTGCATCCCCACGATACTCCAATATCACAGCAATTCCGTTGATGAAGGTTCACAATTATGGGCGCATTGTCAATGTTTCAACCGAAATGGCATCTCTAGCTGCAATGACTAGCGACTTCTACCCTTTAGCTCCTTCCTATCGACTGTCCAAATTAGGGGTGAATGGGCTAACTGTTCTGCTGGGCAAGGAACTTCTTGGTACTAATATTCTCGTTAATGCCTATTCTCCAGGTTGGATGAAAACCGATATGGGAGGTGAGAATGCGCCATTTACCGCAGAAGAAGGAGCCGAAACCGCTGTCTATTTAGCAACGCTTCCAGATGGGGAAGCGCAAGGACTATTTGTTGCAGAGATGCGGAAGTTTGGTGGACCGATTCAATTACAGTGGTAGGTTTTTATGGAAAATCCAGCAATGTTACCCCCTATTTACGCGGATACGCCGATAGAATTGGCTCCTGCCAAAATCATTACCTCGTTTCCGGTCAATACTTTCTTAGAAAATCTAGCGATCGCTTCAGATGGCACAATATTTGTGACCAATCATGAGGTCGGCAAGATTGTTCGCATTACTCCAGATGGCAATCAGCAGATTCATGCCACTGTTGAAGGTAAAGTCAGCGGTCTGGCCTTCACTAGCAATGGCGGTTTGGTAGCAACTGGATGGAATGCTGATTCTATACCAGTAGTCTCATTAATTACCGCAGGTGGTACAGTAGAAACGTTGGTAAAACTGCCAGATGCAATATTTCTCAATGGCATTACGCCACTTTCTCACACTCAGTATTTAGTAGCGGATTCTTACCGAGGTGCAATTTGGTTGATTGATATTGCCCAACGTCATAGCTCAATTTGGCTAGAACATTCTTTACTGGCTCGTAGCAATGCGGAAAACGTCATTCCTGCTGCTAATGGTTTAAAGCGTTTTGGTAACTTACTTTACGTTTCAAATACGGGAAAGATGTTGTTGTTACGGATTCCTATTGGCCTGACAAATGAACCCAGTGAGCCAGAAATCTTTGTGGAGCAAACCAATATTGATGACTTTGCATTTGACGTGGAAGGCAACCTTTACGGAGCAACGCACATTTATAACAGCGTTGTGAAGATTACACTAGATGGCAATACAACTATTATTGCTCAAGCCGAACAAGGTGTAATTGGCAGTACAGCAGTTGCTTTTGGTCAAACAGAAAGCGATCGCACCGCTATCTATGTTGTGATGAATGGGGGAATGTTTTTACCGCCTCCTACAGGTGTGGTTCCTGCCAACATTGTCCGACTTGAGGTCGAAAAAGCTGGGTATGTCTTTTAGTCTAAGAGGATGTTTGAAAAGTCATCCTACGTATGTTTGACTACCCTGGCTATCGAGAAGTTGAAACGAGAGAATGAGGGTTTTGGGACTTGCGATCGCTTTTCTTAGTTGCATTTAAGGCTCAAGCTGACACTTTTCAAACAACCTCTAAACTCCAGTTATATTGGAGAGCCATCAATTAAAACTCCTACAAAAAAGTCAAAAAAAGGAGAATTAAGCAAATTCCAAAAAGAAAAAAACAAAGAAATGGCGTCTGAGCGAATATTTGTCGAACATTTGATTCGTTTATTGAAAATATTTAGAGTGGCCTCTGAAAGATTTAGATTAAATCCATCGAAATACGAACAAATAATTATGACAATATCCGGACTTGTGAGACAACGGAAGTGGAGCGTTAGTTCTACCATTATAAATAATTTAACATAACTCGAAAAAAGTTGGTGCGTATATATACTACTTTTTGGCTTGTTATCATCAGTAACTGTCCCAAATCCTGATTTTGGCGTTGAGACTGGCTGATATTTGTCATGAGCGCTCGCTGATTAAAGTTCAGTCACACAGTACTATTGATATTTTTCGGAGATGTCTATTGCGGTCCGCTACACTTATGTCAAAACGTAAGTCGTATAATTTATGAATCGGCACAATCCAAAACGGAGTCGTGGCGTTATACTTACTCTCTCAGGCTGGGAAAAGCTTCAGAAGGGAAAACTCGAATGGGAATTTCGCGAAAAATCTGGTTCTAAGTACACCTTAGAAGAAATAAGTGAACGCGCTGGATTAACTCCGAATACAGTGGCGAAGGTACTGACTCGCTCTGAAGGGGTTGACAAACAAACGCTTGTTCGTTTGTTTCTCGCGTTTAATTTAGAATTGAGTAAAAGCGACTATACAAAGAGCGATCCCAATTGGGCAAGTTTTCAAGCCTTGAAGACTCCCAAGCTCATTGATTGGGAAGAAGAAGTTTGTGTGTTAGTTTTTTATGGACGCACAACAGAACTGGCTCTCTTGGAGCAATGGCTCATCCTGGATCACTGTCGAGTTGTAGCGCTGTTGGGAATGGGGGGCATTGGTAAAACCTCTCTTGCTGCCAAGCTAGTCCATGAAATTCAGGGGCAATTTGAGTATGTTATTTGGCGATCGCTCTACAATGTCCCCCCACTTCTCGACCTCCTCGCTAACTTGATTCAATTTTTCTCTAACGAAAAAATTTTAGAAGCTGACTTACCAAATAGCGCAGACGGCAGAATCTCGCAACTGATTGATTATTTGCGACAACACCGCTGTCTCATTATACTCGACAACGCTGATACCATTCTGCAAAGTGGTGCTATTGCTGGAAGCTATCGAGAAGAATATTCGGATTATGGTCAACTCATAAAACGGGTGGGACAAGCGTTTCATACTAGCTGCTTACTGCTGACTTCTCGGGAAAAACCGAAAGACGTAGCGTCACTCGAAGGAGAAGCACTACCTGTTCGCTCATTACAACTGAGAGGTCTCTCTGAGGAGGAAGCAAAAAGAATTTTTCACTCCAAAGGTCTGTCGGTCGAAGATTCCAAAAATAAAGCACTTCTAAAGCGCTATTCTGGCAATCCACTAGCTTTGAAGATAGTTGCGACGACCATTCAAGATGTCTTTAATGGTAATATTTCTGAATTTTTAAACCAAAACATCGCAGTTTTTGGTGATATTTACGCTCTTTTAGAGGAGCAGTTTGAGCGCTTGTCGGATTTAGAGCGTGAAGTTATGTACTGGCTGGCAATTAATCGTGAGCCGATTACGCTCTCCCAATTGCGAGAAGATATTGTATCACCAGGAACACCACACAGATTAGTAGAGGCTTTGGAGTCTCTGGTCCGGAGAAGTCTCATCCACAAAGCTACGCCTACACAAGTAGAGAAAAGCGCCCCACTCTTTACACTAGAACCTGTATTAATAGAATATGTGACTAACAAATTAATAAAGCAAGTTTGTGAAGAGATTGCCACTGGGGAAAGTGTGTTTCTTAGGTATTATGCTTTGAGCAAGGGTCAGTCTAAAGAATACACTAGAGTTGCTCAAATAGATTTTATCCTCAAGCCAATTATTGATGAACTGCTTACTATCTTTAAAACGCAAAAAAAACTTGAAGAACAGCTAACTCAAATTTTAGCAAAACTGCAAGAAGAATCTCCGCAGGAACCTGGCTATACAGGTGGGAATATTTTTAACCTGTTTTGTCAGCTAAAGGCTAATTTAAGAGGGTATGATTTTTCTAACCTGAGCGTTTGGCAAGCAGATCTGCGCTTTGTAAATTTATCTGAAGTTAATTTCCAAAACGCGAATTTATCCAAGTCGGTTTTTACTAAAAACTTCAGCAGAATTTCTGCCGTAGCATTCAATCCCAATGGAAAAAGTTTGGCGACGAGTGACGCTAATGGTAAGATTTGCTTGTGGCGAGATTTTGCTGATAGTGAAGAACTTTTGACATATCTTGGACACATCAGTTGGGTTCGAGCGATCGCCTTCAGTCCGGATGGCAGTACCATCAGTAGCGTGGGTGCTGACCAGAATGTGAAGTTGTGGGACACAAGCAGCGGTGAGTGCCTAAAAACTTTGAGCGAACACCCTAAGCGTGTACAAGCCGTTGCCTTTAGTCCTAAAGGTAATCTTCTAACTTGTGGTAGCGATGACCAAACAGTGAGTTTGTGGAATGTCACCAGCAGTAAATCTCAGAAAATTTTGCACGAACATACTGGTCGCGTACTGTCAGTTGCTTTTGATCCTCAAGGTAAGACCCTAGCCAGTGCTAGTAGTGACAAAACCGTGAAGCTATGGAATATTAGCACGGGTCAATGCTACAATGTTTTCAAGGGACATATTGGTTGGGTTTGGTCAGTAACCTTCAGTCCCGATGGCAAAACCCTAGCTAGTGGCAGTGACGACCAAAGTGTGAAGCTTTGGGATACTAGCACCGATAAATGCCTTAGAACTTTGCGGGGACATAGTAACCGGGTAAGGTCAGTCACTTTTGCTCCTAAAGATAAAATTCTGGCTAGCGGTAGTGATGACCAAACTGTGAAGCTTTGGGATGCCAGCAGTGGTGAATGCCTTAGAACTTTGCAGGGACATACTGATAGAATCTGGTCAGTTGCTTTCAGTCCTGAAGGTAATATCCTTGCTAGTGGCAGTGATGACCAAACTGTAAGGCTTTGGGATGTCAGCACTGGTCAGGTCATAAAAATCTTGCAAGGATACAGTAATGGGGTAATGTCTGTTGCCTTTGCTCCCGGAGGTAAAACTTTTGTCAGCAGCAGTGACGACCAAACTGTACGCTGTTGGGATGTCAGCACTGGTCAGTGTAACAAAACTTTCCAGGGACACACTAACCGAGTACGAACCGTTGCTTTCAGTCCTCAAGGTAATATCTTGGCCACTGGCAGTTACGACCAGGTAGTGAAGTTGTGGGATACCAGCACCAACCAATGCTGTAAAATTTTGCAAGGACATATCGGTTGGGTAAAAGCAGTCGCCTTTGCTCCTGGAGGTAATATCCTCGCTAGTGGCAGTGATGACCAAACTGTGAGATTATGGGATGTGAGCACTGGTGAAGTCTTAAGAACCTTGGAACATAGTCATGGAGTATGGTCTGTTGCCTTTAGTCCTGAAGGTGCGATGCTGGCTAGTGGCAGTGATGACCAAACTGTGAGTTTGTGGAATGTCAGCACAGGTCAAGTTTTGAAAACCTTATCGGGACATAGCGGTTGGGTATTGTCAGTTGCTTTCAGTCCTGAAGGTAGGACTCTAGCCAGTGGCAGTAAAGATAAAACAGTGAAGTTATGGGATGTCAGCACTAACCAATGTTTCAAAACTTTCTTAGGACATACGAGTTGGGTATTGTCAGTTGCCTTTAGTCCTCAAGGTAATATCCTAGCGAGTGGTAGCGTAGACCAAATGGTAAAATTGTGGGATATTAGCACAGGTCAATGTATCAAAACTTTACAGGGTCATACCCACTGGGTAAGGTCAGTTGCTTTTTGTCCGGATGGTCACACTTTACTTAGTGGCAGTGAAGATGGGACAATTAAGTTATGGGATGTTTTAATCGGTGAGTGCCTCAAAACTTTCAGAAACGAAAGACCTTATGAGGGAATGAACATTTCTGGCGTAACAGGTTTAACTGAAGCGACTATTGCTTCTCTAAAAGCTCTAGGCGCTATGACTAACTAGAGCGATCGCTCCAAAAAGGATGGGAACAATTTCTTTATGCCCACTTTTTTTGGCAAGATCTAAGGGGGTATTTCCTTTGTTGCCTTTAATGTCTAATCGGGCACCTGCATTTACCAGGAGCCTAACTCCTTCAACATTGTTTTGCCAAACTGCATCGTGTAAAGCAGTATATCCGTTGTAAGGACCTTGAGCATCTATATTAATACCATACTCAATCAGAATTTTCATCACCTTCGGATGCCTTAGATAAGCAGCAGCGTGGAGTGCAGTGGCTTTCATACTTGAGTCTACCGCGTCAATATCAGCACCAGAGTCAAGGAGTAGCTTCACCATTTCAAATTGACCATTAGCAGAACTGACAATCAAGAGGCTATTTCCACTGCTATCTGTTTGGTTAACGTCTGCACCGTTTTTAATTAATTTTTTCGCCAATTCAAGGTCATTATTGTTCACGGCAGCAACTAGATTAGTACTCATATCTACAGGGTTTAGGATTTACTCATTGATATGAAGAAGTTTAAGGAACGCGGCTTTCCAGTCGCAAGGGTCAATTTTTTTTGCAAGTTTGTATTCTTTGCGTTGTGCTGAGTATTGCTCTTTACAAGTGTTATGACACCTTGCGCGTTAATTCATTTAAGGTCTATTTGTAGAGTGCGTAAGTCGTAAGTGCATAAGTTGATTTCACTGACACCTATTTAAAATGCAGAAGAAGGACTTATGTCCTCTAGGTTGAAAACCCTACTAAACTTGAGGTGATTTATGTCTTGTGTACTATGGCTTAATATACAAAATATATTTTTTGTTAATGTGTGAATCCTAAGACAGTTCTATGGCAGATTCCAAACTGGCGGACGCATTGATACACTCCACAATACAGAGTTCAGCTAACTTTTCAGCAGTTTCATCATAAAGTGCGTCTTCTATCAAGTTTTTTGAGTGGATTGCCGATCTAGGTATGGGTGCCAAAACGCTTCGGCAACTTTAGGTGCCGTCTAAACACTTTTTGAGTGAGCGAACCATCTCTCGAATGACATCGCTCTTCGTTCGCTGCATCTTCTCACAATATTCCTCCAAAATTCTTTTCTCCTCCTGCGAAAACTGAATCGTCAAGTTAGCAGCATCTTTTCTCGGCATGGTCATTGTTTTTCAAGTATTTTTCAAGTACTATAATATCAGAGCAATTCGTCACTGTTTCAGAGAGTTAGACCGCACGGGTATCGGTAAGAGTGGCAGTTCCTTCGGAGTAAATAATCCAAGTCCGCCATCTTGAGATAAAAAAATATGAAACCGCAGAACCAAAAACGCAACCGTGGGCTAATACTCAGTCGTGAAGGCTGGCAGAAGCTTGAGAATGCCAAAATTGAGTGGCAATTTCAGGAAAATAATGGCACCAGGTGTACCCTGGAAGAATTAAGTGAACAGGCTGGAATCACTCCTGTCACTTTCAGGAAGGTACTGACTCGCGAAATAGGGGTTGACAAACAAACGCTTGTTCGTTTGTTTATGGCATTTAATTTAGAATTGGATAGTAGCGATTATACAAAGCCAGAGTCGGATTTAGAGAAACAGGAAAATTTGAAGCTCCTCAAGCGGGTTGATTTGAGAGAGGCAGTTGATGTATCTGTTTTCTATGGGCGCACAGCAGAATTGGCTCTGTTGGAACAATGGCTCATGAAAGAGCAATGCCGAGTGGTGGCGTTGTTGGGAATGGGGGGTATGGGTAAAACCTCTCTGGCGACTAAGCTGGTACGTGAAATTGAGCAACGGTTTGAGTATGTGATCTGGCGATCGCTCTACAATGCGCCACCACTTTTTGAGCTACTGGGTAACTTAATTCAATTTTTCGACAACTTGCAGGTTTTAGAAGCTGATTTACCAACCAGCGTAGACGAAAGAATCTCGCGACTGATTGATTATTTGCAAAAACAGCGCTGTCTGATTATACTCGATAATGCTGAGACGATTCTCCAAAGTGGCGCTATTGCCGGAAGCTATCGACAAGGCTATGAGGAATATGGTCAGCTGATAAAACGGGTAGGACAAGTTCTCCACAGGAGCTGCTTGGTGCTGACTTCTCGGGAAAAACCGAAAGAGGTGGCATCACTCGAAGGACAAACAGCGCCTGTTCGCTCATTACGACTAAGTGGTTTGGAGGCGGTAGATGGGCAAAAAATCTTTGGAGTCAAAGGGTTCTCTGGTTCAGAGTCAGAATTGCAAACAGTCGTTGAGCGCTATGCAGGCAATGCTTTAGCCTTGAAGATAGTAGCGACGACAATTCAAGATGTCTTTGGTGGTAATCTTTCTGAATTTCTCAAACAAGACACGGGTGATTTTGGTGACATTCACGAGCTTTTGGATCAGCAGTTTGCGCGCTTGTTGGATTTAGAAAAGGAGATAATGTACTGGCTGGCAATTAATCGTGAGCCAGTTTCGCTTTCAGAGTTACGAGAAGATATTGTATCACCAGTACCACTACAAAAATTACTTGAGGCGCTGGAGTCTCTGGCACGGCGATCGCTAACCGAGAAGGCTACGCCTACGCTCGTTGAGAAAAGTGCAGCAACCTTCACGCTACAACCTGTAGTGATGGAGTATGTGACTAATCGATTGATAGAGCAGGTTTGTGGAGAGATTGAAACTCAGAACCTCGATTTGTTCAGGTGTCATGCTTTGATGAAGGCGACAGCGAAAGACTATGTGAGGGAAACTCAAATTCGCCTCATCCTTAAACCAGTTGTAGATGGGCTGCTTACTGTTTTTAGAAGCAAAAAAAACCTTGTAAATCAGTTAACCCAAATTCTAGCAAGGCAGCGAGAAGAATCTCCGTTAGAACCAGGATATACGGCTGGAAATGTTTTCAATTTGCTTTCTCATCTAAAGACAGATTTAAGCGGCTATGATTTCTCTCACCTAGCTGTTTGGCAAGCTGACTTGCGGAATGTGAAATTGCACGATGTAAATTTCCATTCCGCTAATCTAGCTAAGTCTGTTTTTGCTGAAACCTTCGGCGGTGTTTTGTCGGTAGCCTTTAGCCCTGATGGCAAACTTTTGGCTTTGGGAGATACCAATGGTGAGATTCGCTTGTACCAAGTTTCGGATTGGAAACAATTTCTGTCCTGTAAGGGTCATACTAACTGGGTTGTGTCGCTTGCCTTCAGTCCTGATGGCAGAACCCTTGCTAGCGGAAGTACCGATTTTACTGTGAAACTGTGGGATGTCAGTACAGGTCAATGCCTGCAAAGTTTGCAAGAACACGATGACGAAGTTTGGTCAATTGCGTTTAGTCCGGATGGTGACACATTAGTCAGTGGCAGTGATGACCAGACGATAAAGTTGTGGAGCGTTCAAACTGGTGAATGCAAAAGAATTTTCCAAGGGCACACAAGTTGGGTATGCTCCGTTGCCTTCAGTAAGGATGGGCAAACCCTGGTGAGTGGCGGTGATGACCACACAGTTCGCTTGTGGGATATCAACACTGGTGAATGCCTCAAAACTTTTAGAGGGCACTGTGATGGAATACGGTCAATTACCTTCAGTCCGGATGGTAAAATGCTGGCGAGTGGTAGTGAAGACCAGACGGTAAAGTTATGGGATGTCAGTAACGGTGAATGCTTCAAAACCTTACAGGGACATTCCAATGAAGTATATTCAGTCAGCTTCAGCTCCCAAAGTGATATTCTAGCCAGTGGCAGTTTTGACTCCTCGGTGAGGCTATGGAGCGTTAGCACCGGTGAATGCCTCAAAACTTTCCACGGGCATTCCAGTTGGGTATATTCGGTCGCCTTTAGTCCACAGGGCGAGCTCGTGGCTAGTGGAAGTTACGATCAGACGGTACGGCTGTGGAGTGTTAGCACTGGTGAATGCCTCAAAATGTTCCAGGGATATACTCATCAGGTACTCTCAGTCGCCTTTAGTCCGGATGGACAGACACTGGCAAGTGGGTGTCACGATTCTTCGGTGAGGTTGTGGGATGTCTCGGAGGGTAAGTGCCTCAAAACGTTCCAGGGACATGGTGCTGCGATCCAGTCAGTTGCCTTTAGTCCAAATGGGCAAACGCTAGCAAGTGGCAGTGATGATCGAACGGCGAGGTTGTGGGATGTTAATACAGGTCAAGTCTTGCAGACTTTCCAGGGACATCATGCTGCGATTCGGTCAGTTGCCTTTAGTCCAGATGGGCAAACGCTAGCAAGTGGCAGTGAAGACCAAACAGTTAGGCTGTGGGATGTCAATACAGGTCAAGCTTTGAGAACTTGCCACGGACATACGGCTCAAATCTGGTCAGTTGCCTTCAGTCCTCAACGAATGATGCTAGTCAGCAGCGCGTTGGAGCAGACACTCAAGCTGTGGGATGTTACCACTGCTGAGTGCTTTAAGATCCTAGAAGGGCATACGGGTTGGGTTTGGTCAGTTGCTTTTAGTCCGGATGGTGAGCTGTTGGCAAGTACCAGTGCAGATCGAACCTTAAGGTTATGGAGTGCCAGCACTGGTGAATGCCTTAAACTTTTGCAGGTGGATACGGGCTGGTTACTCTCAGTTGCCTTTAGCCCAGACAGCCGAATACTAGCGGGTAGCTGTCAAGACCACACAGTCAGGTTGTGGGATATCAGCACTGGTGAATGCCTCAAAGCCTTGGAAGGACATACGAGCGGTTGGCTCAGGTCAGTCGCCTTTAGTCCGGATAATGAAACTCTGGCTAGCGGTGGTGAAGATGAGACAATTAGACTGTGGGATGTTACAACAGGTAAGTGCTTAAAAGTTCTGAAAGCGGAGAAACCCTATGAGCGGATGAACATTATGGGGGTTACAGGTTTAACTACAGCAACTATTGGTACGCTGAAAGTTTTGGGGGCAGTTGCTGGTGAAAAACAGTCTCCGCAAGCAGTTATATGAAACCAATGGAGATTTCACCACCAAAAGAGATTAGCCTACCGCAAACCTTGTCTGAAACATCAACTCACAGCGTTTTTCAAGTAAATAAACCACAGGTAGGGGCAAAGGCTAGCCGTGTCCCTACGAAAATCTGTGGTTCAATTAACTGAAAATAGCTGTAATGAACAGAAAATTTTCTCTGCCCCATCAGTGTTAATCCCTAATTATCTAGCTGTTACGGTAGCTAGGGCTAACCCGCCTTGAAGTTGCTAGGCGCTCATAGCTTAACAGGGACTAGACAATCAGGCCTACCAACTGTTTCAATCCTAAACCACTAAATTGATATATGTGCTGAATCTACATTGCACCGAATTCGGTGTCGCTTGGCAATCCTTGCGCGAACTCATTTATGATACTTTCCAAATCATCAAGTTCAATGCCATTCAATATATCAAAACTGGTCTGAAGGAACTTGGTGGTGAGATCATGCCTTAAAGACTGCTGCTCAATAGTTGTAGTCTTCCTTCCATTTGGAAAGATCTCTAAAAAAACAGCTTCATTGGCAAAACTTAAACTTAGCGATACTAAAATCGAAAATCCAAAATCTAAAATCCGAAATCGCATCCTTCTTCTCCTTAGAGTTTGAACAGTACAGTTAAGGGTGTTTGAGAAAAGCTCTTCTCGCTTACCGAGTCATTTCTTTAGCTTCTGAAAATTAGTTACACTCGTAGCAAGTATTTAACTCTAGCGGTTTCAATACATTTTGAAGTTCTGAGTCTGATATATAGCCCTCCTTGGGTGGAGTAAAGCGCAACAACGCGGTTTCATAACAAGCTTTCGCCACGCAGATACGCTCTTGGAGAGTAAGCTCTGCAACAACCTCAACTGTCTCCTCTATATGCTTGACTTCGGCACCAACACCGCTGTGTATTCGCAGCCAGCGTGTAGCATGAGTACCCGGTGCTAGCAAAGCCTGCACACTCTGGATGTACTCCTCTCCTTGAAATGTCCCTAGGCGTTCGGCTGTATAGAAAAAACCAACGCAACCAATTGGATCACTCGTCTGCACGCTTTGGAAGAAGTAATCTACCAAAGCCTGTATAGGAGATGGCACAAGCGCTTGCACTACAGCCTCTGCGTTATATCCCATTGATTGAATATCAAGCAGGGCGAGTCGCTCGTGACCTGCTTCTTCTCTGGCTTTCTGTGCAGCCCATTGTGCCAAACTGTGGCGACCAGATGCAGCAAAGCGGTCTCGCGCTTCCTCCATCAGTCGTGTAGTATGGCGGCTTGAATGGTAGGCACCTGCAAGTCGCCATACCCAACGCGTACGGGTCAGGGCTGGTGGTCTGCTGCTCGACTTTATATCTCTCCAGGCTAATGCTATTGCCTGATCTAAAAGCTTCTGAGTTTTAGCTATGCTGTCTGCGTCTATCTTTTTTGGGGCGATGCGATCCCCGCTTCCCACAGAGGTGGGTTGATGGACGCTAGTGGGGTTTGCAGTCTTCAGCATTACTTTGTCAAGCGCAATACGCACCCGTTCAGTATCAATGAAAAAGTTATTACGCATAGTTTGTTTCCTCGCTTGCGGTTGCACTATATGAGAGAAAGTCACTCGTGGAAAAATTCCTTGCTCAAACTTATCTGGATTGCAGTGGGGATACTCAGATGAGCTTCATAGCCATTCAGCTGTGCTAAACCAAGGGCGAACCTTAGAGAAATCTCACTGAAGTTGCTCGCTGCACTTTTTGAGTGGTAGCCTAGTCAAATTGCGATCCCGATGTAAAAACATCTGCGTTGTTAACGCTTTAGTGATCCCCAGACTTGTTGTAGTAAACGCCACGACGGGACAACCACTAGCAAAGTACGCCTCGGTTGCTGCAAAAGCTGCTCACGCTTCATAATGAATGTGCAGTACGCGTATGTCACTGTGTAGCAGTGCGTGCCATAGCGGTGCGATGCAGAAGCCGCCACCTGAGGCGATCGCACCACCGGAAACACCAAACGCATATTGCACTCCCATATCTTCGAGCACCTTGGCGATCGCAGAGGCGACCGAGACAGGTGCAGGTTGCTGACTTGTTTTGAGAGACACGATGTCCAACTGTGGGTTTGGCTGGACATCTGCAATAGGTGAGGGGGTCAAAGAGGACTCAGATGGTGAGAAAATGCTACATCCAGATGTCTTATTAATCTGCGTAGTCTGATCTGGGGTGAATTCGTTATTGGTATCAAATTTTAACTTTTTAGCTCTATTTTTCTTGGTAGAAAAGGATTTAGTGTTCATAGGAGCAAAATAGATGCATACGGGTTGACAATCGGCTCTACTTATGAAGAGGCTAGAGGAAATCTACCAGGAAGCTTTCACTTATAAGCGGTAGATAGATTGCAGACAGTATGGTTTTTCGCTATTCTGCTTATTCAACTCAAGTGATGTGTATTGCATCTTGGGTAGTGCTTGCTTTGTGGCAAAGCCAACCCAAGATGCAATGAGAAATTGGTCTTGATAAAATCTTTTTCTGTTCTAAAATCTTGGCACCAACTACCCGGTGCTTGTTGCCCCACTCTACAAACTGAAGGAGACTTTACGTCATCGCCAAGGAGGGCACAATGCGATCAGCATCAGAAACGCCCCCAACTACCATCTTCATTCTAATTGCGTAAGATAAAGTCCAAAAAGCCCTTTGGTTGTGGCGCTGGCGGCAGAACCCCGGCACGGACTGTGCCATAGATAGTAAATGAGACATTACCCTACGAATCGTTTATACTCTGTTCTACTAACTGTCAAGCGACAAACCGAATATGTGACGGGGGGGTATCCCAAGGCAGTGTAAAAGAATTAAAAATATCGCAGCATTGTTTATTGGTCATATCAAGCACCCTGGTCAATTTAGTTGGTAAATTGATGTCTCATGCCATTGAGTTTGCTTGCTAAACAAAACTTTAACAACTCAAGTTAACAAACTTACGAGAAAGTTAAGTTTTTTATAAATTTGTTATCTTACTTTACTAACCTGAAATTACCATGTACAAATATACTAAAATCGCCCACAAAGCTTGATACATGGTGGATAGTTAAGTAAGCGGACATAATTAAACGTAGGATGTGTTAGGCACAGCCGTAACGCATCAATTCCTTGAGCAGCATGGGTTACGCTATCGCGCTTCCCATCCTACTAGGATGGTTCATTTTAATTCCACAAACCTACTTAAAACAGTGAACAGTACCAGCCGCAGTAACGCCTGCTATGGTGGGGGATTTAAAAGAGCCACCAACGCTTATGCCTACGGCATGTCTCTTGACGAACGGTGCTCTTGGTGGGGGACTTAAACATGCAAAGGATGAAACTGATAACTGATAACTGGTAACTGTTAAAGCACCTCACCCACAGCTTTCTACCATAGGTTAGAAAAGTTGGGGGTGAAGTTTTGCGTGAATTGTGGCTAATCATGTGGGATGATCAACGCTAGGTAACGCTTCGCCCCCCGCACAACCGGACAACCAAGTTCTCCCCATCGGCTCCCAATATCGCCTACTTTTCGAGTGCGGAGGTACCACTATTGCCCAAATACCAAAAACTTTAGCATAGTAGTCCACCCACTCGGTGACCAGAGAGCAAGCTGCATCGCTAAGGCGGTACAACTTTGTTCAAGTTTTAAGGAGTAGAAGGCAACTGGTATCGAGTTAAATTTAGCAAAGTTAGCCAAAAGAGGAATCTAAATTTGCTATGGGCTGAAAACCGCTGGTGTTACAACTTTGCGTAACGTACAACAAAAAAAACTTAAACTTTTTTCCCTAAGTTTTCTATCTTAACTTGCTTAAACCGAGTCTAAAGATAGAGAATTATGCTAACCAACATCACAGAAGCACCAAAACTCTGTGCTTCTACTCTATCGCCGCGCTCTATCCCCCGGTTCATACAAGGGGGTTTCTCACTCTTTTCAGTGTGTTGTGTGTCTACATTCAGGACAGCTATACTCTTGTTCGCTAAGTTTTTTCGAGTATGAGTTCCACAAATAGGACAAGTTTAACTTGTTCCGTAACAAGAAGTCATATTCGACATAAAAACTATTATAGCATTTCCAGGAAAAAATTAAAAATTTCTAAAAATTTTACTCGCCCATATTCATGTTTCCTGGGAGATTGACGAAAACTCACCTGCCCCGCTCACTCGTGCGTCTGACGACTGGCTTTGTTCGGTAACTAGCTTGAATTCGCCTTGTATGCGTCCTGTCTCCAATCCTTACGGGTTTTAAGCGGGGCTTGTGGAGATTCAAGCTAAATAGAGTGTTATTTCAGCACTACAACCTTGTGCTAAGACTTTCGTAGAGACTTAAAATGACCAAGCAAGCTAACTACTACAATAATCTGTCTGTAGATTATTCACAGCCAAAGCTAGTTTCCAATGAACTAGCAGTAAGACTGGTTGGGAACGCGGAAACATATATCTCTCTACGCGAAGAAATTTTGCCTGAAATTACTCTAGAATACGGTTTAGCCCAAATAGAACAGGAAAACAAAGAATGGTGGCTAACTCACTGTGAAGCACTGCGACAAGGACGAGCAGATATTCTAGCCGATGAATATGCCAATACTCTTGTCTATTTTTGTGCTGACGGATCTTTTTATAACAGAACCGCAGCGATAAATAGAGAAGTACATTGGTGGGCGATTCTTGCTCAACCAGGTGTAACAATGGCTTGGCCCATTGTTATGTTTCATAGTGAAGCCATCTATAGTGAGTGGAATTGTATTGACAATGTAACAAAGGAAATAATTGCAAAGGGAAACGAAACCTTGCTTCGACGTGGGCACAGAGGTGCATGCTACTTAAAAACCGAGCAACTTAGCTTTTACCGCGATGTTTATGCCTCCAATGAATTACTGCATTGGCTCAGGCGTTAACAGCAAATGTAGCAATTTATATCCACAAAGATACAGGGGGACAAGGGTGAGAAATTTTTATTTGTGGTAGCGGTGATTTTGCAAGAACCGATTGATTCAGATTCTTTGACTTGAGAAATCTTTGCGTTCTACTCAAATTCAGGTACATCTGATAGGAGAGTGCAGCGTATTTAACCCAATGGATGAGGGTAATGTTATGGACTCTAATTACTTACTTAGTGGCATCGACTCTTATAACGTTAACATAGCTATTGACACATCAATACTGTCAAACTTTGAAAAGTTTTTGCTTCAGTCCCAACCTCTGCTGAACAATGTCTTCCACTTTATTGAGAAAAACTTTCATAATTCGATTAGTCTTCGGGAGGTAGCTGAGGCAGTCGGTCGCTCCCCTGCCTACCTCACCGACCTTGTACGGCGAGAGACCGGAAAGACTGTGCTCAATTGGATTATGGAACGCCGCATGGCAGAGGCTCGCCGCTTGCTGGTTGAAACTGACCAGTCGGTGGAGCATATTACCGAAGCAGTAGGCTATTTTGATAGACGCCATTTCAGCCGCCAGTTTCTCCGGCTCCACAATGTAACCCCGCAATTGTGGCGAAGGACATATCAAAGCAAGAGTATCCAACAGAAAGCCGCAAATGTGACTGCTGCAGAAGGTCAAAGGCTACAAGCTTGTTGTCAAGAAATTGCTGCGATTCTTAACAAGAATACTGCCTCTGGTGAAGAACTTATCTTAGAAGGCGAAAATGGCTCTGTGGCAAAAATAGGCGATGGTTCGATACAGATAACCTTAGTACCAACTTCCAAATCGTTTTGAAATTATTCTCGACTTTTATTCAGGTCTTTGAGCGTTCCAGTTCAGCATTATCCAATAATCAATTTTTCAATTTGAACGGGAGCATGCCAAATGTTTAAATTTATTGTCATGCTGAATGCAGCGCCAGCAGAATGAAGCATCTTAATCAATTCAGTAGTTCGAGATTCTTCACTCCACTACGTTCCCTATGCCCAGTGGGTACGGCCACGGCTATCGCCTGTACCGTACGACCTCCGGAGGAGGCACGGCACTCGCGTAAGTCCCAAAGAGACACGCTGCGCGAACGGAATGACACGTCTGTTTTTGAAAAATTGGGATGCTTCCATGTGCTGCCCCATTTTCTCCACCAATTGCTTGACATTGGCGGTCGTTTTTTCCCAATCTGAATCGGAAATTTCAATCCCGTAGGCGAGGCAGTTTTCATCCATGCAATTTAATCTACCACCTCAGTAACCCATTTTTGACTGTAGCGTTTCAGATCTTGTGAACGGTTACAATTATATAGCAATAATGCAATACATTCTCCAGCTAAAATTAGCCCTGCTTCTCTGATTTTCTGCTTTTTTTGTAAAAAAGTTTTTCCATCCCAATTCTCTACTTCAGATAATTCTAAAACTTTGGTAACAGTTTCTTTAAAATTATCAAACGATTCGATTAAATTAAGAGTTGCAAAGTTATTTTACTTCACGGTAGGCACCCGCTCATTTCAATTCTGGGCTAGAAATCTGTTTCTCAGGGGAATTCTACCTTTTTTTGTCAACATTGTTACTAGGATATCAATACTTTGTGGAAGCGATCGCCAGTTATCGGTCTCATCCCACTTTTTTGCGTTGCTCCCTATTTCTGCCTGCCTGCACTAGCACAATAGGGTAGGTCTATTCCATACCATCATGTAAGTAGGTCGGCGGAAAAATTACTAAGTATGTAACGAAAGGTTAACAGAAGGATTAGAGTTAAATTTGAAACGTTGTGTAGTGTAGTTTCCTTTTTCTCCTCTAGCTTCAACGCCATCAATGACGGCATATGCACTCGTTGAACTCGTCATCAAACATTTGCCCAGACAGTTCATAATTCTTAAGTTGCTGCCACTCCAATTCAATTGGGTTCATTTCTGAGCAGTATTTGGGTAAAAAGAAGAGATATAAACCCTGACTTTCCCACTTTGACCAGTATTGTTGTACTTGCTTGCATCGATGTATTGAACCATTGTCTTGTACAATTACCCGAATGCGTCCAATGGTTGCAGCCTGTTGTGCCTCCTGCTCCATCATATAGATGTAAGATGTACTACTAAAACTTCCAATTACTAAACCGTAGACAAAACTAATTAAAGGTTGAATTAAGCCGAGAATGCTAAGTCTTCTGCCACGTCGCAAGGGAGTGTTCTAGACGTTTTTGTTCACCCACTGGGTAATATGTGTAACCAGGAATGCTCCACATGCAAAATCCTGATTCATCTAAATACTTCAGGTCAATTTCCCCCACTGCTGCGGCTAACTCCAACATATCCAGGTCTGCTTGTTTTATTTCTCGCGCTACCGGGTCTTGCTTACCCTTATGGCTCCTTCGCGCTCGTTTCCAAATGATCCCCTTTTTTTGAGTACCCGTCTTAGCCTGTCGGGACTCAGTTTGAGCGAGCGATCGCTTTCTAATTTTTGGGCGAGTTGGCGACTATTGTAAGTGCGTGGCTCTTTTTTCAGGCATTCTTCCAAAAATACGATGTCGTCTTCTTTCCACTTAGTTGTTAATCCGCGACCAGGCAACTCCCAGAGCCCTTGCACACCCAGCTTTTGCCATTTATGTAAAACCGTTCTCACTGTTTGCTCAGTCCAATTAAAGTGATCTGCTATTTTTTCCACGTACCAGCCATGTGCATTTAATCTAATGACTTCTGCTCGGTCTTTGACTTTCTGTGGTACTTCCGCAGTTCTGAGGTTGAAGAGGGTTCGGTCTTGTTCACGAGTGAGGAATACCCTTAAACGAGCGCCCATATTACGTTACCTGTATAGATATCTTCTCCGTATTTACTTATCTTTACATAGTTTGAATTTTTTGCGCCGACTTACTTAATCTTCGCGTTGCTAATTATCGGATTTCCCCTGGTTTTTATCACTCTCGGCACCAAGCACGACCGAAAGAATACAAACTAGCTCCAAAATATCTACCCTTGCGAGCATGCTTAGCGCTCTTTAAACTTAATTATTGATAGACTAATCCAAAAATCAACCAAGAGGACTTATCATGTATAAGTTGTACTTAAGAGTGCATATAGCTCTAATAGTCAGCCAAAAGTCAATTACCTTTCTAGTGTAAGTCCAGTCTCAATAGAGGTACAACAAGGTTCCCTGAGTAAGCGATAACAACGGAAGAGAGCATCTTACATTTTTGCACAAAGATATGTCTGGATTTCCCTTGGTTCAACACTAAAACCTTATGGCAGTAGGAACAGGCTATCCTTGTTTATCTGACCTTCACGATTACACGAGTAAAGTGAAAGGCCGAGTTTTTGGTTTCAATTAAAAACCAGGGTTAACGCCCAAAATATAGGGTTGCTAATTAGCAGTATGATTCAGCATAAGTCCTGCAATTATGGCTCAAATTCTTGCTCCTTTGCCTTCTGAGCATTCCGGTCAACTTCTTTGTAGCTACGTTAATGCTACTAACCTTATTCAGGTGATTCGGATCACAAATATTCCAAATTGGTACTTTGAGCGAGTTATTTTCCCAGGACAACATCTCTTGTTTCAAACACTGCCAAATGCTCAACTGGAAATTCATACGGGCATGATGGTCAGTGCAATTCTATCGGATAAGATTCCCTGCAATTGCCTACGTATCAACGAAGAAATTAGCTGCGGAATTGAGGTAAATGACTAATTGACACTCTATAGTGAGAAGAATGGCAAAATGACTGCAACAACACCTAAATATCAGACGAAATTAGCTAGAACGACGTACCAAGTAGAACCGGGAAGTACACATCCTTTGGGTTCGACTCCGGACAAAGACGGAGTAAACTTCTCAATCTTTTCACAGCATGCCACATCTGTCGAATTGCTGTTGTTTGATAAGCATGATGACCCAGAACCTATACAGATTATTAAATTAAACCCAAAAATAAATAAAACATTCCACTTCTGGCATGTCTATGTCAGAGGATTGAAACCCGCCGCTGCCTATGTCTATCGAGTTGACGGTCCTCAGGATTTACACGGGGCAGGATACGGCTTCAACAAAAACAAGGTACTGATTGATCCCTACGCTAAGAGCAATAGCAATGCCCTTTGGAACCGCATCGATGCTTTGGGGTCACAAGACAACCTGACCACCTCGATGCGCAGTGTAGTCATCGATATCTCAGATTATGACTGGGAAGGTGACCGTCCCCTCAACCGACCAATGAGTGAAACCATCATTTATGAAGTGCATGTTGGCGGATTTACTAAGTCACCTTCCTCAGGCTGCAAAGATCCCGGTACTTTTTATGGAATCATCGAGAAGATCCCTTACCTGAAAGAGTTAGGAATAACAGCTGTTGAATTGTTGCCGATATTTGACTTTGATGAAAAGGACTTTATCGGAGAAGTTAACGGCAAACTACTGAAAGACTACTGGGGATACAACCCGCTCAGCTTTTTTGCTCCTGAAACTTCGTATTGTGCTTCTCCTTGTGAAAGAAGCCCCATTAGGGAGTTTCGGAATATGGTCAAGGCATTACATAAAGCTGGGATCGAGGTCATCCTGGATGTGGTCTTTAACCACACCAACGAAGGGAATCATCAGGGCCCAACCATTAACTTCAAAGGCCTTGATAATAGCGTCTACTATCACCTCGTACCCCACGATAAGCAGTACTACATGGACTACTCCGGGTGTGGGAATACCCTCAACTGCAACCACCCTATGGTGAGTAAATTGATTGTGGATTGTCTGAAATTTTGGGTGAGAGAAATGCACGTTGATGGCTTCCGGTTTGATGAAGCTTCTATCCTAGCTCGTGGGCAGGACGGATTACCAATCGAGCAACCACCAGTACTTTGGCAGATTGAAACATCCGAAGTCCTAGCTCAGACCAAAATCATTGCTGAGGCTTGGGATGCCGGCGGACTCTATCAAATTGGTACATTCCCTGGATATCGTTACGCAGAATGGAACGGACACTTCCGAGACAACATCCGGCGCTTTGTCAAAGGAGATCCAGGACTGGTCGGCGCAGTCGCCTGGCGCCTTGCCGGAAGTGCCGATCTTTACCAAAGCAGCGGCCATTTACCGATCAACAGTATCAATTTCATCACTTGTCATGATGGGTTCACCCTCAATGATTTGGTCTCGTACAACGACAAGTACAATGAAGCCAATGGTGAAGACAATCGGGATGGCATCAATGAAAATTTGAGCTGGAATTGTGGGGTTGAAGGAGAGACTGAAGATCCAGAAATCGATGCATTGCGTCGGCGACAAATTAAAAATTTCGCAGCCATTCTCTTGCTGTCCCTGGGCGTACCAATGATTCTGGCTGGTGATGAAGTCAGACGCACGCAAAAGGGCAACAATAATGCTTACTGCCAGGATAATGAGATTAGTTGGTTTGACTGGAATCTTGTGGAGAAGAACTCGGATATATTCAGGTTCTTCAAGCTAATGATCGGTTTCCGCAAGTCCTATTGTCATCCTGCCTTACGTCGCCGCTATTTCTTCAATGGCGAAGTGAATGAGCGCGATCTAGCAGACATCTCTTGGCATAGCTGTAAGTTGTTTAACCCAGGTTGGGACGACCCTCATGCCAAAGTTCTTGCATTTACTGTAGGGGGCTTTGAAGGGTCGGCAGATATTCACGTCATGCTCAATATGTACTGCGAAAATCTCCACTTTGAACTTCCCTTTCTTCAGGATAGGGAATGGTACAAAGTTGTAGACACTGCTGAGTCTTCCCCCATGGATATTGTGGAACCGGGTCAGGAGATTATGGTTTCAGATCATGCCTGTCTTGTTAAAGGCTATAGCGTTGTCGTTCTAATTTCCAAATAGTTTCCAAATAGCTAATTTCTACAAATAGAGGAAATTCAATGAGTAACATGGGCTTCTCGTTTTCAGATTCGATCGCTGGTTATATTACTGATTTTGACTCACAAAAGGGAGCTTTTGGTACTTTCGACCTCAACACGTCAGATGGCAGGAAAATTGAGGTAGCATTAACTTCAATGACCTCTGCTGAGCTGGTGCGCAATCTTGGAGAGCCTTACTACGATTGTATTAACCAAATTGGATCAATGCTTGTCCCAAATCGGTATCTCTTCGTGTATGGCATTTTCTATCTTGAGGCGGATCAGTACAAATTTGAAGGCAAACATATAGTCTTTCTGGGCAGAACAGAAAGTGAGTATGTTTTTGAAAAACCAAATTGGTGGGTCAAGCAGATACAAAGCCTTGCCAATTTTTATCTAAAAGCGCAGTTCATTGATGGGGAAATTGATTATCGTAATTATCGCACGGAGCTAAGCTGGGTTGGTACAAAGCGAGGAACCAATCGTCAGGAAACCGACACCATTTCGCGTCTGGTTTACGGTTTCGCCACAGCCTACTTGATGACTGGGGAAGACCGTTACCTAGAGGCTGCCGAAAAAGGGACTGAATACTTGCGTGAACACATGCGTTTTCTCGATGAGGGCGAAGGAATTTGCTATTGGTACCACGCTGTTGACGTGAAACCTGATGGCAGCGAGCAGAAAATATTTTCCTCAGAATTTGGGGATGATTATGATGCTATCCCAGCTTATGAGCAGATTTATGCACTGGCTGGCCTTACCCAGACCTACCGGGTAACAGGCGATCCACGCATTATGAATGACATTGAGTTGACCATCAATCTGTTTAACAAATATTTCCTGGACAAAACGGACAAAGGGGGGTTTTTCTCACACATTGATCCGATTACCCTCAGTCCCCACTGCCAGTCTTTGAACCATAACCGGGCGAAAAAGAACTGGAACTCGGTAGGAGACCATGCCCCAGCCTATCTAATCAATCTCTGGCTGGCGACAGGTAAGGACGAATACGCCGATTTGCTTGAGTACACATTTGACACAATTGAAAAGCGTTTCCCAGATTACGATCATAGCCCGTTTGTTCAGGAACGTTTTCATGAGGATTGGAGCCACGACAAGACTTGGGGATGGCAGCAGAACCGAGCAGTTGTGGGCCACAACCTCAAAATTGCTTGGAACCTCATGCGTATGCACCACCTGAAACCAAAAGAAAAGTATGCAGCCCTGGCCGAAAAGATTGCAAGAATTATGCCTGCAGTTGGTAGCGACCAACAGCGTGGGGGGTGGTATGATGTCGTGGAACGCATACTAGAACCAGGGCAAGAGGTACACCGCTTTGTATGGCATAACCGCAAGGCTTGGTGGCAGCAGGAACAGGCTATCTTAGCCTACCTGGTCCTGGCTGGCTCACTTGAAAACCCTGAGTATCAAAGGTTGGGTCGTGAATCGGCAGCTTTTTATAACTCTTACTTCCTTGATACCGAAGTTGGAGGTATCTACTTCAATGTTTTTGCCAATGGACTTCCTTACCTACTGGGAAGAACTGAGCGAGGCAAAGGCAGCCACGCGATGAGCGGTTACCACTCGTTCGAGTTGGCCTACTTGGCTTGTGTCTATACAAACCTGCTGATTACTAAACAGCCGATGGATCTGTACTTCAAACCGAAGCCAGGAGGCTTTAAGGACAACATCCTGCGGGTTGGGCCAGATATTCTTCCACCTGGCAGCGTGCGCATTGGCGAAGTATGGATTAATGGGCAACTGTATTCGGATTTTAATGCCGAAAGCCTGACTGTCAAACTGCCATCTACTCAAGACGAACTGAAAGTTCGAGTGAGGCTTCTTCCCACTCAGGTATTTTTTAACGCAACTCTGCTAGATGTAATTGAAGGTACTGCCAAGATATCTTTGACTGGCTTACTGGATGCAAGTGCTGTACAACTGCTTCAAGAAGAGTTGCAAAAAGCAACGCAAAAGCCAATCAAACGCCTCGTCTTGTTGCTACAAAACCTGGAATGTATAACCAGTGCTGGTCTGCGGGCCCTCATTTTCACTAAGCAAAAGCTGGGTGCCGATGTTGAAATCTATGTAATTGGTGCACCTGAGCATGTGTTGCATTTCCTCAAGATGAGTGCATTCTGCGAGGGCGTCACCGTGTTGGATAAGTATGAGAGTGTCGAGATGGCAAGTGTATAGGTTGTATTGCAATTCTTAAATGAAGTGCACCTAAATTAAAGGAGTCAGGAGTCAGAATATTGGAACTCCTAACTCCTGACTTTTGTCTTCTGACTCCTTAAGCCTGAACGTATTGCAGGCAATTGAGAACCGCTAGCTATATTGCAAAAACTTTTTAAGGAGCGATTGTGGCTAATCCTGTACTAGCTAAACCTGCACTGCTTACGATAGACGACGACCCTGAAGTTCTGCGGTCAGTAGAGCGTGACCTCCGAACCGAGTACGGCACGCGCTTCCGGGTACTGCGAGCGGACTCAGGTGCAACAGCCTTGAAGGTGCTACAAAAGCTGAAACTACGCAATCTGCCAGTGGCGCTGTTGCTGGTAGATCAGAGGATGCCGCAGATGAGTGGCGTGGAGTTCCTTGAACAAGCAATGGAACTTTTTTCCGAGGCTAAACAGGTCTTGCTGACGGCGTATGCTGACACCGATGCTGCTATCCGTGCCATCAACACTGTGAAGATTGATTACTACTTGTTGAAACCATGGAACCCCCCTGAAGAGCGCTTGTACCCCGTTCTGAATGATTTGCTCGATGACTGGCTTTCATCGTTCCGTCCCCTGTTTGCAGGGATTCGCGTCATTGGCAACCGCTGGTCGCCTAAGTCACATCAAACCAAAGACTTCTTGGGTCGCAATCAAGTGCCCTATCAGTGGTTGGACATCGAGACACATGAAGAGGCGCGCCGCCTAGTTATATACGCCGAGTGTGATAATACGCAACAGCTGCCGCTTGTACTCTTTCCTGACGGTTCACGTCTCATACAGCCGACGAACGTCCAAATTGGTGAGAAAATTGGGCTGAAGACGCAGGCTGAACGACCGTTCTACGACCTGGTCATCGTGGGCGCTGGACCTGCTGGCCTGGCAGCAGCGGTCTATGGGGCATCTGAAGGGCTAAGCACGGTGATGATTGAACGAGAGGCTCCAGGGGGGCAGGCGGGGTCGAGTTCCCGCATCGAAAACTACTTGGGCTTTCCAGTTGGACTTAGTGGAGGGGACTTGGCTAGGCGTGCCGTGGCTCAGGCTAGACGATTTGGCGTGGAGATCCTCACACCTCAAGAGGCGACTGGTGTTCGCGTGGAGCGCCCCTATCGGATTGTCACCCTGGCGGATGGGAGCGAGATCAGCTGTCACGCGCTGATGATTGCGACCGGCGTGACGTGGCGGAAGCTCAACATGCCCGGTATCGAACGGCTGACTGGGGCTGGCGTGTACTACGGTGCAGCGCAGACCGAAGCGATCGCCTGTAGCGGTGAAGAGGTCTATATCGTCGGTGGGGCGAACTCGGCTGGACAGGCGGCGATGTACTTTTCTAAGTACGCCCGCAAAGTAACCATTCTAGTACGCGGCGACTCCCTCGCTAAAAGCATGTCACAGTACCTGATTGAGCAGATTTCGGCGACAGACAACATCATAGTAAAGGTGCATTCCAGTGTCGTCGAGGTCAAAGGTGAGACTAGCCTGGAGGCGATCGCGATCGCTAATATCGTCACTGACGAGAAGCAAACTGTTCCCGCAACTTCGCTGTTCATCTTTATCGGTGCGCTGCCGCGTACCGATTGGTTGGATGGTATTGTGGAGCGAGATAAACAAGGGTTTATCCTGTCTGGATCTGACTTGATGCGCGAACGGCGTTGCCCTAAAGGATGGACCCTGGATCGTGACCCCTTTTTACTTGAGACGAGTGTACCCGGCATCTTCGTCGCTGGAGATGTGCGTTATGGGTCGGTAAAGCGAGTCGCTTCCGGGGTGGGCGAAGGTGCGATCGCCGTTCAGTTCATCCATCAATATCTTAGCAAGGTGTAATTATGTTGGACGCTTTGCGCTCTTGTTCGCTCTTTGCACAATTGACAGATGAGCAATTGCAATGGTTGTCTGAACACGGTCACGAACTCTGGCTGGTTCCAGGAGAATACTTATCCCTTGAAGGAGAACCGTTAGACAATTTTTATGTGCTGATAGAAGGCGAGATTGAGCTAACAAAAAAGGTTGGCAATGTGGAAAGGCATGTGATGACCTTTGGTCCTGGAACATATACGGGTCATGAGTTGATTTTATTAAACAGACCCTATATTGCCAATGCGCAGGCCGTGAAAGCAAGCTATCTGTTGAAATGGGACACAAAAACTTTCTGGGAAATGCTCACAATCTGTCCTTCGATTACACGTGACCTTCTGAGCATTACAGCGCAACGGGTGCAAATCCTGGAGACAACGTCACAGCACCACGAAAAGCTAATTGCACTCGGCACCTTAGCTGCTGGTCTTGCCCACGAGCTGAATAACCCAGTTACAGCGGTCTCCCGAAGTGCCTCGCACTTGCAGGAGATATTTCAACAGTTGCTATCCTTTGCACTCAAGCTTAATCAAAAGCAGATGACACAAGAGCAGCTTTTGTTTCTTGACAACTTGCTGCGCAACGCGCTCGCACGTCCCGAAACATCATCCCACCTAGATCCACTGACGCAGATTGACCGG
The DNA here is from genome assembly GCF_963872035.1 of Scytonema sp. HK-05. NCBI lineage: Bacteria > Bacillati > Cyanobacteriota > Cyanophyceae > Nostocales > Scytonemataceae > Scytonema > Scytonema sp. HK-05. The sequence goes on along the minus strand of NZ_CAWMYC010000141.1, from coordinate 25,666 downwards.
GAGGAGGAGGTCACAGCCTGGTTGGACTCACACAACGTGCCTGATAGCTGGAAAATCGCCCCCACCCTAGTTTGGGCAGGATTGGGCACTCAATCGCTGGATACCATTGTGGAGCAGTTGACCACTGAATCTGAATTGCTCGGCAAAGTGCTGACTTGGCTCGAGGCAACGGTGACAGGGGTTAATTTGTTGCACGAGATCGACAAAAGCTCGGGGCGCATCTCCGAACTGGTCAAAGCAATCAAAGAGTACTCGTATATGGACCAGGCTCCGATGCAGGAGGTGGATGTACACCACGGTCTCGAAAATACGCTGACTATTCTGGGTCATAAGCTCAAGTGCGGTATAACTGTAAGGCGCGATTATGACCGGAGCTTGCCACTCATCTGTGCCTATGGTAGTGAACTCAACCAAGTGTGGACCAACCTAATTGACAATGCCATCGATGCAATGGGTGGACAGGGACAAATCTGCATTCGCACAGCACGAGAGAATAACTGCTGCATACTGGTGGAGATTACCGACAACGGTCCAGGCATTTTGCCAGAGATTCAAGGGCGCATTTTCGAGCCGTTCTTTACCACTAAGGGGGTGGGTAAGGGAACCGGCTTAGGTCTGGTCATTAGCTACAGGATTGTTGAGAAGCATAAAGGCGAAATCTACTTGTTTTCCGAATCAGGAAACACCCGCTTTCAGATTATTTTACCCATTTTAGCGGACAAGGATATCTTTCTAAAACAATCAGCAAAGCGCACTTAAGGATCATCTGATACAATGTAAATGCCCTTTGCAAGCATTATTGGAATCTCCCAGAGAGCAAAGAGGCATTTATTGTTTATTTAATATATTACCACAAATAGAGGTTTTTCTGTGACGCGGAACTTTTCTAGGATCATTTTAAGTCGGGAATTGTGACCAGGATATTGTCAAATTAACTGAAGGCTCGCAATATACAGCACAAGAAAACAACCACAACATGTAGCAAGCAAAACTATGGATATTGCAGAACTGACAGCAGCCCTCAAGGAATTGAGAAATGAAGCGCTCTCCGAACTAACCAGACACAGGGATACGACTAAAGACATTTGGGGTTTTTCTGCCGAGATCCTAGAAGTTATTGAGAAATGGTATGCAATGGGACATCAAGTCATAGTCGAAGCTTTCCCTACAATTCACCCTGAGATTGAGTTCACCCACAAGCAAGCCCATCAAATCTTACGTAACTATAGGACCTTGACTGAAGGTCTGCTCACAGAATTTAAAAAGGCGATGGAACTGGCAGCCCAAAACTACTGATTGGGCATGAGCAGAGAGTCTAAAAAACTAGGGGAGATTCTGAGAACTGTGGGTAAAGATTTGTCTATAGGTATGATACGATGTAGTCAATCTAATTCATAATTAATAATTACCAATTGATAATTAGAACCCCATGCATAAATGCCGGGGCTTGAACTCAGGAATAAATTGATTTTTATCCATCATAAATTGAGGGGCTTGTACCAAAAATTATGAATTCATAATTCATAATTATTTGGTCAGTCCTTTGAGGTCTTGCTCTAGATGGATTAGACACTTCTGTTTTGCTACTGCTTGGGGATCATAGGCACTAAAACAATCACTACCTTCTTCAAAAATAGTTAATTCTTTTGGCTGGCACTGCTTAAATTGAATACGAATTTCTTCATATCCCTCCTCTTCTAGATCCTCAATGTAGCCAGGTAGAAACCATTGAGCTTCCTGCGGACTTAAAAAAGGTCCAAAGTAGTAGGTACAGCAGGGCTGCTTAGTGGTAATTTCCACCCACAAGGCAAATTCCAAATGCTCATCTTTAAAGGTTGTTGTCAAATTCATGGGGTGTTCCCGAAAGTTCAAGGTATGACTATAAAGTGAGGTAAGTAGGTCGGTCTAAATAAACATCTAGTGTGGAGTTAGGGAAGGGGCTATGGGTTTTCTTCCATTGCGTATTACCCCGTGGCTCTTGCCTATTGCCTTATATCGGGAGTGCAGTTTTTTTGTGCCTACCCACCCAGGGACTTTTTTTAAGTCTTTGATCATTAAGTTTAAGGAACGCGAAACATGACCGCAAGAACCGATCTTTCGGAGCAAGTTTGCATTGTTTCGGTTTTCCAAACGGTTTTTTCTCGCGGTAAGTGTAGGCAATCAAACCCCCAATCAGGTTGACTATGAAGTTAAACACACGCTCGTTGTCGGGAATGCGAGTGGCTGAGCAATGTTCGTAAACTGGCCGCTGGTCGTTGACTGTCTCAACAAATGATCGCAATGAATCGCCAGATGAAGCTAGCTCGGCATCAAGTAGACAAGTAGAACCGAAACAATGCAAACTTGTTCCGAAAAATCGACCCTTGTGGTCGTGTTTGGCGTTCCTTAAACTTAATGAGCAAAGACTTAAGAAAAAGTCACTCTTCTTTTCCAGTTAAGAATCTAGTGTTCTTGAGGAAATTTAACCAATGAAATACAAAAATGCAGTTTTGGATGACAAAGAACTTCAAGAGGGTTTAAAAGGTATCAACCCGAAGTTTGGTGACTTTGTTACGAGGATAGCAGGTGAAGCATGGGGCAGACCATTAATTGACCAAAAGACCAAAGCTCTAATCACCATTGCAGTTGATGTTGTGAATCAGGACCATACAGGTTCCGGCAATCCTTTTGCAGCACATGTGAATATGGCTCTCAAGCAAGGAGCCACGAGGGCGGAAATCGAGGAGATACTTTTGTTCATGTGCGTTTATGCAGGATTCAATAAAGCAGCAGGTTGCTTCGGTACCCTGAATGAAATTCTAGGTTCTCAATCTTAAAATTATACAGAATTAATCGCTTAATTTTGAGGATGCGCAAATGCGGTTCACTTTAACTCTCCGGGCTGTTCGCGTAGCTTAATTCGGTTATTCTGATGCAAACAAAGAGGTATTGGACAAATGATATTAGCAATGAAGAAGGCCGATTATGCAATCCGCGATCAAAAAGGCAAAGCAGTATTCTACGTTCTTTTGTGGAAAAAGAAGGGAATAACGTTAGATAATTTCGATGACTACTGGAGAGATGTTCATGGTCCAGTCTGCGCCCGACTACCAGGTCAGCACCAATACTGGCAGTTCCACTTGGGTCATAATGAGGGTGACCTGCTGCCAGCTATTGATGGCATCGAGTACAACACTCTCGCTGAAGACCAGTTCGATGGCATTGCCCAATTAACCTTTGAGACAGAAGAAGACCGTCAGACATGGTTCCAAGCTGCTGCCATTCTGATGGATGACGAACACAACTTATTCAGCAAGGCAATTGGATACAACACTAGCCCTGGCAATTCCAAAACCTATGTTGATGGCATCGAAAGGGGTGATCCAAACGGAAAACTGGGTATCCTGAAGTTCCACGTCATGGTTAAGAAATCTGATGCTGTGAGTGTGGATGAGTTTCGCAAATATATGGCAGACAGCTTTGCTCCTGCTGTTGTCAAGAGTAACTCAGTTCTCAAGTTCCGATTGCATCTGTTTGAGGAAGTAGACAATTCACGTCCAGATGCTGCGGGAGTAATTCATTATGAACCACAAGAGAAACAGTATCAAGCAGCTTTTGAAATTGCTTTCTCGAATCCTTTGGAAATGGGAAAGTTCTTTGCATCAAAAGAGTACGCTCAAGCTGTAAAAAATCAGTCCAAGTATGTCCAACAAATCAACGCCTTTCCCGAGCGAGCTGCTTACACTTTTGTCTACGACGGGCAGATGACTCTAGCCGGTCAGCGGAGTTCTACAGTAGCAGAACTGATCACAAACATCGGAGCAACCAATCAACTCAAGGAGGACATATCATCTCTCATGGTAGCTCAAAATCTTATGATTTCAAACTCGAATGGTTCCTTGAACAATGGTTCCTCTAATGGTTATGGTAATGATTTGCAAAACACTACAAATACTTCCCTAAAAACGCGGACTAATTACTACAAAGATTTGGCAGCTGATTATTCTAAGCCAGGGCTCGTTACTCCCTATGTAGCGAAAAAACTCATTGAGGATGCCGAAAAGTTCGTGGCGATTAAAGAACAGAGGCTGCCACAAATAGATTCTTATTACACACTGGAACAGATTGAAGAAGAGAACAAGGAATGGTGGCCCACTCATTGCGAGGCCTTGAGACAGGGAAGAGGCGATATTTTAACTGGCGAATATCGCGATGATCTCGTTTATTTCTGTCAGGATGGTCCGTATTATGGCTTGGAACAACAAAAAGCGCGAGAGCAACACTGGTGGGCATTAATTGCTCAACCAGGAGTAACCATGTGCTGGCCCATCGTCATGTTTCATGGTGAAATTACCTACTTTGAATGGAAGTGTGTAGACGACGAAACCAATGAAACACTTGCCAAGGGAAGTGTCACCTGGATGCGACGTGGTCACAGAGGTGCGTGCTACCTCAAAACCGAGCAGCTAACGTTTTACCGTGATGTTTTTGCCCCTAGTGAACTACTGAAGTTGATCACCACAGCTTAAGATGACAAATGATAGGTCATACGAAAATGCAGTTTTGGACGACTTGGAACTGCAAGCAGCTTTAAAAGGTATCAACCCAAAGTTTGGTGACTTTGTTACTCGTGTAGCAGGTGAAGCATGGGGTTTGCCATTAATTGACCAAAAGACCAAGGCTCTAATCGCGATCGCAGTTGATGTTGTAAATCAGAATCATACAGGTCCTGGCAATCCTTTTTCAGCACATGTGAATATGGCTCTCAAGCAAGGAGCCACGAGGGCGGAAATTGAAGAACTTCTTTTATTCATGTGCGTTTATGCGGGATTCAATAAGGTCGCAGGTTGCTTCGGTACACTTAATAAAATTTTTGAGCAAAGTGGTGTTGTCCAAATGATATCAGCAATGAGAAAGGACGATTATGCATGGCGCGATCAAAAGGGAAAGCTAGTATTCTACGTTCTTTTGTGGAAAAGAAGGGGCATAACGTTAGAGCTTTTCGATGACTACTGGAGAAATGTTCATGGTCCAGTCTGCGCTCGACTACCAGGTCAACACCAATACTGGCAGTTCCACTTGGCTCATAATGAGGGTGACCTGCTGCCAGCTATTGATGGCATCGAGTACAACACTCTCGCTGAAGATCAGTTCGATGGGATTGCCCAATTAACCTTTGAGACAGAAGCAGACCGTCAAACATGGTTCAAAGCTGCTGCCATGTTGATGGATGACGAACACAACTTATTCAGTAAGGCGATTGGATACAACACTAGCCCTGGCAATTCCAAAACCTATGTTGATAACATCGAAAAGGCTGACCCCAACGGAGATATGGGTATCCTGAAGTTCCATGTCATGGTTAAGAAATCTGATACCGTGAGTGTGAACGAGTTTCGCAAATATATGACAGACGGCTTTGCCGCAGCTATTGTCAAGAGTGACTTGGTTCTCAAGTTCCGATTACATCTGTTTGAGGAAGTAGACAATTCACGCCCAGATGCCGCCGGAGTATCACATTATGAACCATCAGAGAAGCAGTATCAGGCAGCTTTTGAAATTGCTTTCTCGAATCCTCTGGAAATGGAAAAGTTCTTTGCATCAATTGAGTACGCTCAAGGCGTAAAAAATCAGGCAAAGTATGTAAAGCAACTGTATTTATTTCCAGAGCGAAGTGCTTACACTTTTGTCTACGATGGTCAGATGACCCTAGCCGGTCAACGGAGTTCTAGGGTGGCAGAGCTGATCGCGAAAATAGGAGCAACTAATCAACTGAAGGAGGACATAGTTTCTCTCATGAGCGGTAAAGTTTCTTTGATGAGCGGTAAGCAAAATGTTAAGTCTGGGTTAGGCCATTACCTGCAAGGAGTGCAACACGTTGGGGTAACAGTTCATGACATGGCAAAATCCCTCGAATTTTACCTAGAGGTGTTAGGAGGGAAATTAGCTGTTGCAGAAAGTGATCTAGTGGGTGATGGGATGCAAAACACTCTCTTTCAAAAAGAGGAGCTGGATGCGATCGCCCAAGGTGTTGACCCAAAAACTTCTGACATCCCCAACATCAGAGATGCGAAAGAAGCCTTAGATGTTAAATTCATTTCTTTTGGCAACGCTTGTATTGAACTCATTTATTTCAAAGATGGGGCAACACCAAATTCCCCTAATTCTTCTAGGGGAAGCATTCCTTCCCACATCGGTAATGTAAATGCGATGCACATCTCTTTTCATGTAAAAGACGATGTGGATTTAAATGTTTTCGCCAAAATCTTGGAAGAAGAATGTCAAAAGCGAGGGCTAACAAACGTTGTTTTTAATCGCGTCATCCGAGTTAAATCTGAAGAAGAAAGAAGAAACATTGCTCTCAAGTACAATTCCAACAAGTTTTGGGATGAGCCTGATTTATTGGTAGAAGGTCAACCAGAAACAGACTTTGGTGAATTTGAAGGCTGGGCATTGTTCTACTGTAAAGGACCCAATGGAGAACAGTTGGAATTTAACCAAGTCACGCGTAAGGCAAAAGAACATTTTGCAAAAGCACAGTTGGAATATAACATAGCAAACGGAACATCATTTACTGCTTCAGATGCCAAATCAAGCCTAACCCCAAAACAGGGAGATATTTCAGAAAGACTTTACATCACATTTAGCACTCCTGTAAATGCTTCGTCGTCAACTGTTTGGAATGTGTTACTGGATAAAATTGAAAACCCAGAACGCTACAATCGAGAGGCTCAAGATTATAAGATTCTGGAGAGACACGGCAATCAGGTACTGCGCGAGATGAAAGCGCTAAATATAACCATCAAGGAAAGAATAACCTGGGACGAAAAAACGAGAGAAATTCGACATACCTTAGTAAATAATCCTCTTTTCGTTGGTCAAGCAGTTAACGCAGTTGTCCGCCCTGCAAGTAACAATCCTAACGACCTCCCAATAATTACCTTTACGTTGGACTGGGAGCCTTACAATCAGGAGGGTCGAAAGGTTGTTCAAGAAATTCAAGCAAAGCTTGCCCAAGCGGTTCCGCAGGCTGTCCTTAACTCAAAAACCGTTGCCGAACAGCGAGATGCACAAAAAGAATCACCATTTGCTGTTTTAAATGGCAATTTAGAAGCCACAACCACAAATGGGAGCAAACCTATGTTAGAAGGACTTTCAGGAACAACAACAGACATGGTCAAGCGCTTGTTCTCAAGAGGCGAGGCGTTTGATGCGGAAGGATTCATTACCTTCTTTACCGACAACCCAGTGTATCAGTTCGGCAACTTCGAGGTGTGTTTGGATAAAGCAGCGATTAAGAAATCTGCGGAAGATTTCTTCAGTCGAATCTCGGCAGTCTACCACGATATCAAAACAATCTGGGAAGTAGGAGACGTAGTGTTTGTCGAAATGGATGTCACCTACTGGCGTAAGGATGGCTCCGTAGTTTCACTTCCTTGCTGTGATATCTTTCGCATTGAGGGCGACAAATTCTCGGAACTACGGATATTTATGGATGTGAATCCTGTATTTGACCCAACGATCCCTGTCCCTAACTCAGCTTCTGTGTTCACTGTAAGCCAAGGAAAGAAACTTACACCGCCGAACACAATGAAGAAGCACTTCGCGGAACATCCTGAAGGGAAAAAAAGGGTGGAAACTGGATTTGCCCCTAAATGGTCGATTGATGGTCCTAAATGGTCGATAGACAAGGAAGGAGTAAATCTTTCAGAACAGTTACAAGCTGCTGTGCATCTGTCAGAAGCCGTACTTGCTGAAGATTGGGAACAAGTCAAAACTTTTTTAACTGACGACATCTTTTACAAGGTTGGTTCAGCTGAACCTGTGTACGGTAGGCAAGCTGTTGCGGATTTCTTATCTTCTCTGTTTCAAAATACCGCTAAGTTTACAGGGCATGAAGTCCGCAAAATTTGCAATGAGCCAGGGATAATCCTTGTAGAGATGGATGCCAAATACATAACTGTAAAGGATAAAAGGCATCTTACCATAGCCTGCTGCGATATCTACCGGATGAGAGGAAACCAGGTTAGTGAATGGCGGGTTTACGCAGATATATTGCCGTTTTATCAAACTGACCCTGATGAACAACAACCTCAAAAAAATGGGAATGGAAATAAACAGCTTTCCGGTGGTCGCTTGAGTAAGTAACAGTCAGAGTCGTTGTCAGGATGTAAGTGTGAAGCATTGTTTGCGACGACTTCACTGTATTTTGAAGGAGTTTTTTCCAAAAAATTCAGGGTGTGAATACCATAATTTTTAGAAACAAAATGGGGGTAATTTATGTCACAAAAAGTAATTAGTTTGTTAGCAGATGCTTTTGAAGATACCAATTTACAACAGAAACTTCACGCAGCTAATACTCCTGAGAGCTTCGTCAAGATTGCGGCTGAAAACGGCTATAAATTGACTAAGGAAGAATTGGCAACATCGCTTGGCAAAGTGCATGTAGTTTTTGGGGAAGTTGTGCAGTCAATGTTGAGTGAATTAGTAGGAGAAGCACCTACCACAAATGGGAAAATTTCGACGATAGAAAAAATTTCAGGAACAAATAAGGAAGGAGTAATTATGTCAGAACAGTTACAAGCTGTTGTGCAACTGTCAGGGTTCGTACTTGATGAAGATTGGGAACAAGTTAAGACTTTTCTAACTGAGGACATCTTTTACAAGGTTGGTTCAGCTGAACCTGTTTACGGTAAGCAAGCTGTTGTGGGTTTCTTATCTTCTATGTTTGAAAATACTGCTAAGTTTACAGGTCATAACATCCGAAAAATTTGGAATGAACCTGGTATAATCGTTGTAGAGATGGATGCCAAATACACAACTGTAGAGGATAAAAGGCATCTTACTATAGCCTGCTGCGACATCTACCGTTTGAGAGGAAACCAGGTGAGTGAATGGCGGGTTTACGCAGATATATTGCCGTTTTATCAAACTAATCCTGATGAGCAACAAACTAAGAAAATAGGGGATGGAAATAAACATCTCTCCAGTATTGGCTTGAAGTAAGAGTCTGGCGACATAGTCGTTGTCAAGATGCAAGTGTCGAGCATGTTCGTGACGAGTTTTCTGTATCTTGACGAACGTCTCACTCAATTAGTTCCCCAGCGCGGTAGGTGCGGCGATGCTCCCAGAGGAAGCCGCCCCTTGGGCGATCGCCACGTTTCTAGCTGGATCGCCGCCGCACAGTCTTAGACAAACCATACGAAGTTAGGAAAAAACATGGCAACTAAATCATCTAATACCAAAGGAAAAATAGGTGTACTTATTGAAGATCACTTTGACGACTTTGAGTTTCGGGCTTTCAACGAGTTTTTCCCCGCGAATGGATATAAGATAGAGTACATATCCCATCTTTGGAATCAAGAGCAATTGACTTTCAAGGGAAATGAATTGACAGAAGAGGTCACAGTTACCGTAGAAGTAAATAATGTTGAGCCTACCGATTATGAAGGCATTATTCTAATCGGTGCCTATGCTATGGATCGTCTTCGGTATGAAGAGCATCCTAAGGAGGGTCAACCTAACCAATCTCCCGCCGTTAAATTTCTCCGAAAAGCTGTAAAGGCAATGGATGCGGGCCGATTAAGTATTGGAACTATCTGCCATAGCCTTTGGCTGTTTTGTGCTGCACCAGAACTACTGAAGAATCGTAAAGTCACCTGTGCTCATAACCTTATTTGCGACGTTCAAAATGCGGGAGGAATCGTTGTATTCGATGGTGATAGCACCAAGGAAGTACATATCGACAGTAACCTGATCACCGGAAAACACCCCGACGTGGTGGACGAATTCATGAGTCTCTTCTTAGAGGCAATTAACAAGCAAGCACTGAAGAAAGTTAATGTCTAAGAATTCACAGTCACCAAGAGACTACGCTTTTTAGGTAGGCAAACGGAAAATGGAGAACTCCACGTGGACTTTTAGTAAGAAGGACACCTATCTATGGTTACTGTGAAAAAGCTATCGATGGCGATCGTTGGAGCAGTGATTTCCGGTTTGTGTTTGGGTGTGGAAGCTGCACATGCAGATGACAAACCCTTGGTGCTACCAGACGGAGTATTTTTTTCGCCGTCGTTGTTACCGACAGCGGTGGATGACACTGTGTTCATAACTGGCAAATATACAAACGGTCAGTATGCTGTAACAGATGGATTTGCCCCACCACGGGAGGGTCCCTCACCGCATAGGCACTTTTTGGATAACGAGGCATTCTACATTCAGGAGGGGAAAGCGGCTTTCCATCTGGGTGACCAGACCTTTGTTGGTGGTCCCGGAGACTTTGTTTACATTCCTCAAGGAAAGACTCACTCCTGGATAAACCTCGAGACGACGCCGGATAAGTTTTTAGTAATTCTTGATCCAGCACAACTCGCAGGATATCTCCAGGAACTACGGCAAGGGCAACTGCGCGGAGGGGAACAAGGGTATCTAGAAGCAATCGTGAAAGCTGCTCCCGATTACGCAACAGAAGTGTCAGACTCATTGCTATTTGATGATTTTGAATACAAAATCAATGAGGATGGTTCTTCTACAGCAGGGGTAACTGTGCGTCGTCTTGGCACGAGTAAAGAACCAGCCAGTGCCACCATCGTTCTGAGTGATGGCACTGCTAAATTCGGTGAAGATTATAGCAATACCGAAATACCAGTTAACTTTGCTCCTGAGGAGGTGACTCAGGTTGTGGATGTCCCCATTTCCCTCATCAATGACGATCTGAGCGAAGGAAATGAGACTATCAAGCTAACCTTGACTAACCCTTCAGGCGACACAATTATTGCGCCACTACAGAATAAGGCGGTTCTCTCAATTGTGGACGACAATGCTCCACCCGGAAGTGACAGTACTAACACCCAGCTCAGCGCGCAAGAACTTCAAGAACTTTATGGTTGGCCAACACTGCAACGATCGGATTCACAAATTCAGTCGTTCTGGTTAGGAGGCGGAACAGCTGATGTTGTAGCAACTGGCAAAGATACTAACGACAATTACTCGCTATTCGATGTATTGGTTCCAGCAGAAACCGGACTTCAACCGTACATCAATTTTGGAGACAATGGGTTCTACATCCTGGATGGGAGTGTGTCGTTCAAGCTGGATGACCAAACCATAACTTTAAATCCCGGAAACTTTCTCTTCCTTCCCAAAGACACACCCTACGAATTTGGAAATCTCGCAACGACGTCAGCGAGGCTAGCTTTGATTAGCACTCCCTCAGCGTCTGTCCCTGAACCCTCTTCTTGGTTGGGTATGTTGGGACTTGGTACTTACCTCGGTGCAAGTTTGGTGCTCAAACGCAAACATAAAAAGCATAAATCAGCCAATTTTTCAAAGCAAGAGAAAGCAAACAACGTTGAGAGAAACACTCTTGGGCCTTCTCCAGTTGCGTCAGTTTGTGAACTATAAAGCCTTCTACCGAATGTACAGGTGTCTCTGATCTTGTGCCATCTCTTTAGCGGCGGTTTCGTAAACTCTCTATAAAATGTTAGTAACATTATGGCACCTCTAGTTGGAAAAATCGCAATTGTCACTGGCGCTACTAGTGGCATTGGGCGTGCCATCGCCGAACGGCTAGCTCAAGACGGCGCGTCCGTAGTGGTCAACTACGCGCACAGCGCCGACAAAGCAAAAGAAGTGGTCTCGGCTATTGAAGCTGAGGGCGGAAAGGCTCTTGCAGTGCAGGCTAATCTCAGCCAAGTCGTGGACATCCGCCGCCTCTTTCAAAAAACTGTTGAACACTTCGGTCAACTGAACATCCTGGTCAACAATGCTGTCAGTGCCGGGGCATTCAATCCACTGACCGAAGTGACCGAGGCTGAGTTCGATGTACAGTTCGGGCTTAACGCCAGAGGAACCTTCTTCGCTCTTCAGGAAGCGGCAAGGCGTATGGCGGACGGCGGACGAATTGTCAACATCTCGACGGCTATTACCCTTAACAACGCCCCAGTAGGCGCTGGCGTCTATACCGGGAGCAAGGCAGCGGTAGAGCAATTCACCATAGCGCTCGCCAAAGAGTTGGGCGGGCGTAGCATCACGGTCAACAGCGTCTCGCCCGGCACCACTGAGACAGAGGGTTTCAGAAAAACGGCCCCACCCGACGTGCAAGCCCAAGCGGCGCAGATGTCACCTCTGGGTCACATCGGACAGCCAGAGGACATTGCAGATGTGGTTGCCTTTCTGGTTAGCCACCAAGCACGCTGGATCAACGCGCAGAACATCCGCGCGACCGGGGGGGCCTAGTCCTAGTGCAAAACTTCACTGGAGAGCAGTAAAACGATGAGGATGAAAGCTTTTAACAACTTCCTCACTGTAATCCGCTTTTCTACGACTTCTTCGTCAAAATGTCCTGCATAGACGGCAAGGAGCAGAAGAAGCTCCGCCTCGTACGTTTGCCACAGTAATAACCTTTAACAAGGAGCAAAAATGGTTACAATTAGTGAACAAGCTGGTATACTCACCGTGATCAACGTCTTCACACTCGAACCCGAACAGCAGGAGCGTTTAGTGGATTTCCTTGTGGAGAACAAGGAAATACCCATGAGGCAGCCGGGCTTCATATCCGCCAACCTCCACACGAGCTTGGACGGCACGCGGGTAGTTAATTACATACAGTGGCGCAGCCGGGAAGCGCTCGAAGCTGCTAGTAAGAACCCAGATTTTATTGCTATGGCGAAGCAGGCTGCAGAATTTGCGCCGCACGATTTCCACGTTTACAAGGTAGCCTCCACAATGGAGGTGTAGTGATTAGTCAGATCGCGACTGACCCTTAAACGGATCGTGGTAGCATTTTGGATTTTTTGTACGCGTCTGATTCAAGACTTGAAAGTCATGGGAAAGAGGGACTTGATTGAAGGCAAGGCGTAGGAAGCGGTCAGCGTTATGCTGTCCATGCTGAAGTAATCTTTTTTGCCTGCTTTTTGACCAATCGGTAAAAAACTAGGCATAGGCGACAAACAATTTTTCATCAACAAGAGATTTTATGGAAAGCCAAAAAAATAAAGTGGCGATTGTGACCGGGGCCTCGCGGGGTATTGGGCGTGCGATCGCCGAGCGCTTGGGCCAACAGGGCGCGTTCGTCATCGTCAACTATGCGGGTAACAAAGAGAAGGCCCAGGATGTGGTCAGGGCTATCGAGGCCGGAGGTAGCGCAAAGGCCGTCGCTATCCAAGCCGACATGAGCCGCTTGGCTGACATTCATCGCCTGTTTGAGGAGACGGTTAGCATCTTCGGCAAGCTGGATATCCTGGTGAACAACGCCGGGCTGTCAATCATGAAGCCGCTCGTGGACATCACCGAAGAGGAGTTCGACCGACTGTTCGCTATCAACGCGCGCGGCGTGTTTTTCGCTATGCAGGAGGCCGTTAAACGTATGTCGGACAACGGGCGGATCGTCAGCATCACGACGGGGGGAACGGTGATGGGCGCTCCAGGCGCGACGGCATACTCGGGCAGCAAGGCGGCGATCGAGGGCTTCAGCATATCGCTGGCTAAGGAGGTCGGACAGCGCGGCATCACAGTGAACACAGTGATACCTGGCGCGACGGATACCGACATGTTTGCCTCCGTTGCACCGCCTGAGATGAAACAGATGATCGCGCAGATGTCGCCCTTTGGCCGCATAGGGCAGCCAGGCGATGTGGCAGACGTAGTTATGTTTGTCGTCAGCGAGGAGGCGCGCTGGCTTACGGGGCAAAGCATTCGCGCAACGGGTGGTGCGGTTTAAGGCTTTTCACCTCGCGATGGTAAACAAGGAAAACAACGACGCACCTAATCCCTCTTTTGTCACTTTCATCGGAGTAAAATCTGAAATTCTCTTTGTGTAAGGATGTTGTCTGTCCCTTCGGGACAGACAACCCCAAATCCTCATTGACCTGAAACGTAGCACTAACTTACTTCCAAGATTTGAGTTTTGTATTTTTTTCAGAGTAACAAAAGAGGGTAATACTAAATTGCAATCACAGGAGGAAATAGTCAGTTGCCAGTCCATAGATACAGATACATTCTGCAATAATGCGAGCACCGTGGTCGAGATTGCGAAGATATTCAATTTGCTGATCGTCATAACGGATGATCGTAGCAACACTCCACTTGCTCAGTGAAGACCATATCCAGTTGAATGTAAAGGCTACCAACATTAGCTCTACAACATTGTCAGCATCAGATTTCAAAAGATGATAAACAACGATCAGCCGACCCGCGCCAGCGACGGCGTCGCCGTCTACCCGCAAGACAAAGCGGCGGCGGCAATCCCTTTCAACAAAGCGGCATTTATCAAGACGTTCGCGCATCACACCGCAAAAGTCAACGATGTGCGATTGCACTACGTGATCGGTGGCAAAGGCGAGCCGCTCGTACTGCTGCATGGGTTTCCCACAACTTGGTACGAGTGGCGGCACGTCATGCCCACGCTGGCAGAGCGCTACACCGTGATTGTCCCCGACATGCGTGGACTAGGTGATTCTAGCAAGCCGCTTACCGGTTACGATGCACGTACCGTCGCTGACGACATTTATCAACTCGTGGGCAAACTGGGCTTCAAGCGAATCTTTCTCGTGGGGCACGATATTGGTGCGCCAGTCGCTTATGCGTATGCCGCCGCTCATCCCGAAGACGTACGTCGGCTCGCGGTGCTCGAACTTGTCCTCGCAGGTGCCGGACTTGAGGAGTTGATTAATAAAGCATCTGCCGCTCTCTGGCATTTCTCTTTTCAAGCGACGCGGGATCTGCCGGAGGCGCTCGTTGAAGGAAAAGAGCGGCTTTATCTCTCCGTGTTTTTGCGTCCATTTACTTATAACCCAGCGGCAATCACGGAAGATGCAATGGACGAGTATGTACGCACTTACTCCGCCCCTGGCGGGATGCGTGCCGGGTTCGAGTACTACCGTGCTATCCCACAGGTTGCGAAACAAACTAAGGAGAACATGAAGACAAAGCTCCGGATACCTGTGCTTGCGCTGGCGGGCGAGCACAGCTTAGGTAATCCCGCGTTAGGAGACCCCGCACGCACATCCATACAACTCCTGGCTGAGAACGTCCGCTACAGCGCCATAGAAAATTGCGGACACTGGATTCCCGAAGAGCGTCCCGCTTATCTGGTTCAGCAGCTTCTCAATTTCTTTGGTGAAGAGAAGTGACAGCGATCAGAGGAAAGATCCATGAACGACAAAAAGGTGGAAACGGCTCAAATCCGAAATCAAGGTGAGGGTACGCCCAGTAGTCGCAGCGGTGACAAAGCGACATATAATGCTGTGGATTTCAATTGCACGTTTACTCACCACACAGCAAAAGTCAACGATGTACGATTGCACTACGTAATGGGGGGCAAAGGCGAGCCGCTTGTAATGCTGCATGGCTTCCCGCAAACGTGGTACCAGTGGCGACACGTCATGCCCGCTCTGGCGGAGCGCTACACCGTGCTCGCCCTCGACATGCGCGGCATGGGTGATTCCTCCAAGCCGCTCAACGGCTACGACAAGCGCACAGTGGCAGCCGACATCTACGAGCTGATGCGTCAGCTTGGCTATAAGCGAATCAACCTTGTCGGTCATGACCTTGGTATGATGGTGGCGTATGCCTATGCAGCCGCCCACCCAGAGGAAGTGGGCAGACTCGTGGTGATCGACGCTCCGCTGCCGGGCACTAAAACCTTCGACCAAATCTCGCGTGACCCACGGGCTTGGCACTTCGCGTTTCATAGCGCAGCCGACATCCCTGAAGCACTGGTCGCAGGCAAAGAGCGGCTGTATCTCACTTCATTTTACCAAGGTCCGCTCGCCTTAAACCCGGGGGCGTTCACTGAAGAAGACATCGACGAGTACGTCCGCGCTTATTCTGTTCCCGGCGCGATGCGTGCAGCCTTTGACTATTACAGGGCGTTTCCCACAGATGCGGAGCACAACCAGGAAAGCGCTAAAAGCAAGCTCCAAATGCCGATACTGGCACTGAGCCCAAGCAGCATAGACGGCGGAAAAAGCGAATCTTACATGGTGAGCATGATGCAAGAGGTCGCTAAGAACGTGCGGGACGGCGTCATCGAGGGATCCGGACACTGGATTTGCGAGGAGCAACCTGCCGAACTCACTCGGCGGCTTCTCGCCTTCTTCCAGTAAGGCTCACCAAACAAAATATCCGTGCAACGGAAGGGGTGGGATGAAAGATCTGAACACAGAAGAAGCTAAATTGCAAAAGCAAGCAAGCGAAGGCGTGGGTGAAGGGGATAAAGCACGCCCTACCAATCGCCGCAAAGGTATAATGGCAGGGCGCAGGGGAGTGCTTATCCTCCTCTGCACCGCGCAGTTCATGGTAGTCCTTGACGCTGCGATTGTCAATGTCGCCCTTTCTGACATTCAGCGTAACCTCGTATTGTCGCAGCAGAACCTACAGTGGGTAGTCAACGCCTATACACTTGCCTTTGGTAGTTTTCTCCTGCTCGGCGGTCGAGCCGCAGACCTTCTTGGTCGCTGGCGCGTCTTCGTGATGGGGCTGGTGCTCTTCTCTCTCGCCTCGCTCGTGGGTGGCTTGGCTCCATCGGGGGGCGTGCTCATCATCGCACGCGGTGTGCAGGGTTTTGGTGCCGCGCTCGTCTCTCCTGCGGCCTTGTCAATTCTGACCACGATCTTTACCGAAGGCTCGGAGCGCAACCGTGCGCTTGGGATTTGGGGAGCCACAGCAGCATCAGGTGCGGCGTCGGGCGTACTTCTTGGCGGGTTGCTTACCAACTACCTCGGATGGCAGTGGGTGCTGTTTGTCAAGGTGCCAATCGGTTTAGCGGTTGCCGGGCTGAGCTTCAAACTGCTCCGCCAAAGCCGAAACGTCTGCGGTGCGGCAGACGCGAGCAATTTGAAAAACTTTGACCTTGCTGGTGCCGTCACTATCACAGCGGGTCTCGTGCTGCTCGTCTACGCGGTCGTGGGAGCTGCTGAATTTGGGTGGGGTTCGCTGCGGACGCTTAGTTTACTTGTTCTTGCATTCCTCTTGATTGTCGGCTTTGTTCTGATCGAATTGCGCTCCCAGTCGCCACTGGTGAAGTTCAGTATTTTCCGTCTGCGCAGCCTAACAGGTGCAAATCTCGTTGCTCTCTTGCACGGGACGGGGCCGCTCTCGACCTTGTTCTTCATATCACTCTACTTACAGCAGGTGCTTGGCTTTTCGGCGCTCGAAACAGGACTCGCCTTTCTGCCGTTTGCGCTGATGGCTGCCATCACCTCAATCATCGCCTCGCCGCTGGTGAATCGGTTTGGTCTCAAGGCGATGGTCGTGACCGGGATGCTGCTGATGGCCGTGGGGCTCTTGCTCTTTGCGCGAGTTCCCATAAATGGTACCTTCTTGCGCGATGTGCTTCCCGGTTCGCTCCTTGTTGGTGTCGGCATCACTCTTGCTGGCGTCCCTATGACCATAGCCGCCGTCAAGGGCGTTGAGGCAGAAGATTCCGGGCTTGCCTCCGGGTTAATCAATACCAGTCAGCAGATCGGTGCCGCCATCATGCTTGCGCTACTGGTAACGCTTTCGAGTTCGCGCACCGAAACAGTTATTGCAGCACACGGGAACTCGCCACAGTTGCTATCAATCGCGCTAACTGAAGGTTTTAAGTTCGCTTTTCACATCGGTGCCGCCCTGCTTGCGGCTGGCGCGCTGGTAGCTCTGCTCCTCATCCGCTCCGCACGGAGCAGCTTACCCAGGAGGAAGACGAGAGCGCGAAAGAATTAACGGAGTTCTAACAGCATGAAAGCCGACGAAGTTATGCAGACAAAGGCAACGCGATGGACATCATTCAGCTGATGTCGTAAGACGTTGGACACTTTCGCTAGTCAACTCTTGCGCAATTGCTCTCGCCCATATGTTGCGAATGAATTCAGTGGCGATTATAACGTGGAATGGCAACAGGACGATTTTTACTTTTCCTCTGCTTAAAGTAATGAAAAAGGGTTAATTTACTAAGCCTCATTACCTTACCCCGTTAGCACATAGATGCTAGCTCAGCACCAAGCACGACGAAAAAATACAAACCTGCTCCGAAAGATTGACCCTTGCGACCGTGCAGCCGCGCTCCTTAAACTTAATCATTGATAAACGAACAATGCACCTATGGCAATCACACCCAAAATCTTAGCCTTCGCTGGCAGCACCCGCGCTGAATCATACAACAAAAAGCTGGTGAAAATCGCGGCGGCTGGCGCGCTCGCCATTGGTGCTGAAGTCACTTACTTGGATCTACGCGACATCCCCATGCCGCTATTTGATGAAGACTTGGAAGCCCAAGAGGCTCTTCATCCTAATGCGCTTAAGTTGAGGGATATGATGCTGGCGCATCAGGGACTTCTGATCGCTTCTCCTGAGTATAACAGCTCAATCTCAGGCGTTTTGAAAAATGCTATTGATTGGGTGTCACGCCCAGCAAATGGCGAAGCGCCGCTGGCTTGTTTTGTAGACAAGGTGGCGGCAATTATGAGCGCCTCACCATCACCGTTAGGAGGTCTGCGCGGTCTGGTTTATTTGCGGGCAATACTTGGGAATATTAAAGTTATTGTTCTTCCCGATCAGATAACCGTTCCCAAAGCTTACGATGCTTTTAATTCTGACGGCATCTTGAAAGACACTCAACAACAGGCGGCAATCGAGAAGCTCGGCAGCAACTTAGCCAGTACCGTTGCCAAATTGAAGACATCGTTATAGCTATTGAGGAACTTCGGATCTACAGCAAGGTACACCTACCCAGCCGAACTTTAGATTATACAATAATATCCTTCTCACTGCCGCTCTGTAATTTTTTTTTAGTTTTTATTTGTCAATCAACCAAGTATTTTTCTAGCACGCAAAGGAGTAAACTATGACTGTAAGTGTTATAAACTATACTGCAGGAAGCCGTTATCTCAAGGGTAAAGTGGCAATTGTAACTGGAGCATCACGAGGTATTGGCAGAGCAATTGCACAAAGATTAGGACGAGACGGTGCCAATGTTGTCGTCACTTATGCAGGAAACCGCGATAAAGCGGAGGAAGTTGTAGCAGAACTCAAGGCAAATGACTCTGAGGCGATCGCATTACAACTGGATATGCGAAAGATTAATGATGTTTGCAATCTATTCCAGAAGACCCTCACACATTTTGGCAAACTCGACATCCTCGTCAACAATGCGGCTGGAGTCAACATTTTCAAGCCAACTGGCGAGATGACAGAGGACGAGTACAATAGTATGTTTGACATCACTAGAGGGGTCTACTTCGCCCTCCAGGAAGCCGCACGCCATATGGCAAACGGAGGCAGGATTGTCAGTATCTCCACAGGCGGTACAGCAATGGCGATTCCCACAGGCGGTACATACGCTGCCAGCAAAGCAGCCATCGAGCATTTCAGCATGGGACTAGCCAAAGAGATTGGAGTGCGTGGCATTACAGTTAACACAGTTTCTCCTGGTGCTACGGAGACAGATGGTCTTGTCCTTAATCAAGAGCAAGTGAACCAGCTTATTGCCCAAACCCCCTTGGGAAGACTTGGTAAGCCTGACGACATTGCCAGTGCCGTTGCCCTGCTCGTTTCAGATGATGCTCATTGGATTACGGGGCAAAATATCCGGGCGACTGGCGGCATTGTGTAGTGCTAAATGCAACCGGAAAGCCGCGCTCTTTAAACTTAATCATGCATATTCCAGTAATCATACAATCATGCAAGCTGAGTTGATGATTCATTTTTAGGAGAAACGCACTCAAAAACGCCCAGGAGGTGCGGATTTTCGGCAAAGCGTGCTTACAGGGCTTTGGCAATCTGGAAATTGATTCTAGAAAACCTTGCAAGCCACCGTCACCTCCTGAAACACATGGCTGTCTTCATTGCAATGTATAAGTCCTAGTAAACTTGAAGTATGTTCAGATATCATTTGAAATGTTAAAAGTCAATACATTACTCACAATAAAGTTGCTAGGTATAGCCTTTCTAGCCTCTTTCCTGACCAGCGCCTGCAAAGGAGGTGAAACTTCGGCTAAGGCGATTGCAGCGCCTGCTATTCCTGTAAAGTTGCAAGCGCTAAAATCCAGCCAGTTTATAAACAGTTCTGAGTTTGTGGGATCGCTAGAAGCCACAAAGAGAGTTGACCTAAAACCGGAGATCGAGGGTCGGATTACTGAGATTCGTGTTTCAAATGGAGATCGCGTTAGTAAGGGAACACCGATTGCACAACTTCGTTCCGATCAAACTCAAGCTCAATACGCAAGTGCTATTGCCAGAGCCAACTCTACTAGGGCAGCTAGCGAAACTGCCCAGGCGAGGCTCCGAGCCGCACGGGCAGACCAGGTCAGATCTGCGTCCGAAGTAGAACTCCAGAAAGTACAGTTCCAGCGAACTGAGCGACTTGTCAATGAAGGGGTACAGCCTAGGCAGGAATTGGACATTGCCCGGAGAAACCTGAATACAGGGGTTGCCTCCCTTCGCGCTGGCGAGGAACAGGTAGGAGCTGCAAGATCCAGTTTAAATCAGGCGAATGCCGACCTCAAGCAGGCTCAGGCAGAAGCTGCTGCTGCAAATGTCTCTCTCCAGTACAAACAGGTGGTTGCCCCGATCACAGGTGTAATTGGCGACTTCTCAGTCAAGATCGGAGACTACGTTAACACTGGTCAAACTCTAACCAGTATTACCCAAAATGAGTCTCTAGATCTGCGGATTTCGGTTCCCATAAACCGTTCATCACAACTGCGACCGGGACTGCCGGTCGAGCTAGTTGACCCCAATACAAATAAGCGCCTAGCCACGGGGAGTATCAACTTTATCTCCCCTCAGGTAAACTCTGGCAACCAGGCTATCTTAACGAAGGCACGCTTTCCTAACCAAAATAACAGCTTACGCGATCAGCAATTTGTTAGAGCAAAAGTTATTTGGAGCAAAAGTCCGGGGATTTTGATCCCCACGGTGGCAGTGTCTACCAGCGGTACACAGAACTTTGTCTTTATAGCCCAGAAAGGGGAAAAAACAGTTGTTCGGCAAAGACCTGTTCAACTAGGAAACATCCAAGGTCAGAGTTACCAAGTGCTCAATGGGGTCAAGCCCGGAGAAGAGATTGCTGTAACGCAAATTCTTAACTTGAAAAACGGCACTTCCATTAAGCCTGAATCCTAAATAATTAAATCTCTACTTAGGCTTGCGGCAATAACTCTCTTACTACCCCGAACGATTAACAGGATCTCCTGAACTATGCTGCTGAGTATTGCTGACACTTTCATCAAGCGACCAGTCTTAACTACAGTTTGCACTGTACTTATTCTTTTGATAGGAGGGATTGCCACGCCTCTGCTTCCCCTGGATAAGCTACCGGAAATGGCGCTGAAGCAGGTCACTGTAACTGCGAACTATCTCGGTACCGATGCCAAAACAGCGGAAGAAAACGTCACCACGGTGCTCGAGCGGCAAATCAACGGCACGGAGCAGGTCGTGTACATGTCCTCTCAGACGACAAATAATGGTGACACAACCATTAACGTCTCCTTCCCGACGGAGATGGACAGGAATACTGCCCAAGTTCTCGTCCAAAATAATGTGGCGATCGCTCAATCTAATCTACCCGAGGAAGTCAGCCGAACTGGTGTTATCACCCAAAAACAGTCCCCGACCATTACCCTAGCCTACGCCTTCTATCCCGAAAAGGATAATAACGGTAAATTTATATACGATAATGTATTTATCAGCAACTACGTTGACCGACAAGTCCTCGATGAGATCAAACGGATCTCAGGCGTGGGTTCCGCCACAATTGTTGGGGAACGTAAATATGCCATGCGTTTTTGGCTCGACCCCAATGCCCTCGCCGCTAGGAATTTGACGGCTCAAGATGTGATCAATGCTATCTCAGAACAGAATATCCAGGTAGGAGCAGGGAGAATTGGTCAGCAGCCCACCCCATCTGAGCAGCAGTATGAAATTGCCCTGCGAGCCAATGGTCGATTTACCACTCCCGCAGAAGCTGAAGACATCGTGGTGAAAGTGGGTGAGGATAACACGCTGACCAGGGTTAAAGATGTCGGTCGAGCAGAAGTGGGGGCGCAAGACTACAGCACCATTAATCTGTTTGATGGCTCACCATCAGTCATTCTTTTAGCCTACCAACTTCCCGGCACTAATGCCTGGAATACAGCCAAATTGATCAAAGCCAAAATGGCTGAGCTAGAAGCGAATTTTCCTCCAGGATTGAAAACGGCAGTCGCTCTAGACAACACTTTGTTCGTGGCAGCTTCTCTCGACGAAGCTATCAAAACCCTGATGGAGGCGATCGCTCTGGTGTTCTTAGTGATCTTCATCTTCTTGCAAGACTGGCGCACCACCATCATTCCTGCTATTGCCATTCCCGTTTCGCTAATTGGGGTGATGGCGTGTGCCTACGCGTTGGGATTTACCCTCAATCAGTTGACCCTGTTTGGCATTATCTTAGCAACAGGTTTGGTGGTGGATGATGGGATTGTGGTGGTGGAGGCGATCGCAGCCAAGCTCTCTCAGGGCATGAGGCCACTTCAGGCAGCCCTAGATGCTATGGAGGAACTGACAGGGGCAGTCATCGCCACGTCAGTTGTACTCATGGCGGTATTTATCCCTGTTACATTCTTTCCAGGCACCACAGGAATCGTCTACAAGCAATTCGCCCTAATCATCGTTTTTTCCATTGCCATTTCCACCTTCAACGCTCTGAGCTTCTCTCCCAGTATGTCAGCCATCATCATGCGGCGGCAGCAGGAAGTGCACGGTCCGTTGGGCTGGTTTTTTCGTTGGTTTAATCGGATTTTCGACTGGTTCAAGGCGCTATACGTCAAGACAGTGAAATTTCTGATCAGGATTCGGCTGCTCGTCATTCCAGTTTTTGTCGCGGGTTTGGTAGCGACGGGCTGGATCTACCAAATAACTCCCCAGGGCTTTATCCCTGAGGAGGATCAGGGCTATTTGTTTGCGATTGTCGAAGCCCCAGCGGGAGTTTCCCTGAACTACACCTTCGATCTGGTCAAGCGGATTACTGAGGAAGTGGCGTTGCCGATTCCCGAAGTTGAGCATGTTAATGGTCTCGTTGGCTTTGGGTTTGAGGGGAATGGCAGCAACAAAGCAATCTTGTTCATCAAGCTCAAAGACTGGGAAGAGCGCCCTGATGGCGATAAGTCAGTCTTTGGGATTGTGCAACAGCTCAACCAGAGGTTGCGGGAAAAAATCCCAGAAGCCAGGGCATTTGCGGTGAATGCACCGCCAGTGGATGGATTAGGTAGTACAGGTGGCTTTGAGTTCTATGTCCAAAACAAACAAGCTCTTCCCATTACAGCGCTAATTGACAATACGCAAAAGGTGATAGAGGCAGCCCAGAAGCGACCGGAATTGGCGGGTGTCTTTACCCAATTCACCTTCAATACCCCGATGATGCAGCTTTCCATCGACCGCAACCAAGCCAAGGCGCAGAACATCCAGGTCAATGATATTTTCAGTACCTTGCAGACCTACCTAGGCGCAAGCTTTGTCAACCAATACGTTCTTGGTGGACGACTTTATCGGGTATATGCTCAGGCAGAAGGGACGGTGCGATCCAATCCTGAGGATATTGGCCGCTTGTATGTGCGCTCTCAAAATGGCAATTTAGTCCAACTGAACACTGTAGTGCAAGTAGAAAAATTTAGCTATCCTCCCATCGTAACTCACTACAACGTCTACCCGGCGATCAAAATCCAAGGAGCCCCAGCGCCAGGCTACAGTACAGCACAAGCCATGAAAGCTATGTCAGAAGTTGCCGACAAAGTATTGCCACCCGGATTTGGCTACGCTTGGACAGGGACTGCTTTCCAGGAGCAATCCTCTGGCGGTGCAGCACCGATCATTTTTGGCTTAGCTTTTGTCATGGTCTTTCTGGTGCTGGCGGCTCAGTACGAAAGCTACGTTGACCCCACCATCATCATGCTCACGGTACCCCTAGCAATCTTGGGCGCTCTTGGTGGGATTATGTTTCGGGCAAATGTTTTCCAAGCTGGTGGAGTTTGGCCAGTGCTTAACGATAACATCTATGCCCAGGTAGCTTTGGTCATGCTAATTGGTCTGGCGAGCAAGAACGCGATTCTGATTGTAGAATTTGCCAACCAATCGGTGGAGATAGGTATGAGCATTACCCAGGCGGCGGTTCGAGCCGCCGAGGAACGCTTACGACCGATTCTGATGACTGCCTTTTCAGGTCTGGTCGGTTTTTGGCCTTTAGTGATTGCTAAAGGCGCTGGGGCAATGAGTCGTTGGTCTCTTGGGACAGCACTCTTTGGAGGGTACCTTATTTCGACGATCTTAAGTCTGTTTTTAGTGCCAGTTTTGTACGTTGTCATTAAAAAGCTAGAAGAGCATTTCTTGAAACCGGGCAAGCCTGGTAAGCCTGGCTTGCCTGAGCAGCCTGAGCAGCCTGAGGTTCAAGAGGAGAAAGAGCAGACCATCTCCAGATTTAATTCTTCTCAAAATGGTAAAACGCCGTAAACGGAATCCTTTAGTAACCGTTTCTACTACTAATAGTTCCTTGAAGGAAGTTCTGGTATTTCTTAAGAAAGTATGCCAGAAGCCTACACCTACACTTATCTCGTCAGGGGGAGTGTACTTCACTAAGTAGCACACAGCTTATGTGCAAAACTTGGGCTGTTCTTTTGACTGAAATAATCGCCCTTTACTTTTACTTAAGAGTTGCTATATCTTAGAAAGCTTGTACCATAACAGCACAAAAGAAGTTTAACGTCTGTTTATAAAGGTAACAGAAATGTTTAGCAAATGGAATTTTGACGATTGGATTAACCACGTCTTGTTTGCTGCCACTATTGTGTATCTGTTTTACTCCTTCTTCTTGCACCACTAGTCCTAATCTAGGGAAACCATGAATATTAGGCTAATTATCTTCTCAGGGATTATGACTGCTCTTGTCGGCGCGGTTATAGGTTTAGCTGCTACCAAGATTGGTCAACGTAACTTTAATCAACTTGAATACGAAGGTCAGTACTATCAAGACTTGCATAAAAAATATGCCTTGATTGGTGCATCTTTAGGATTCGCTCTAGGTGTTGGACAACAATGCATCCGAGAACTGAAGGCTGAAAGAAATAGAGATTTAGGGCAGCAAAACAAGTAGGTAGTGAAGTCGAAACTCTTTTTACCAATGCCTTGTTCAACTTTATTGATGCAAAGCCGCATACCGACTGGTGGTAAAGTGTTGTAGAGCGTGATGAACATGGATTTATTTTTACTGGACCTAACACATTGCGAAACGGGATGTCCCCGAAAGGATGGACAGCAGAGCGCGGTCCTTTCTTTCTCGATACCAACGTGCCGGGTATTTTCGCCATCGGTGATGTACTTTACCAATCAGTGAAACGAGTCGCTTCAGCGGTAGACGAGGGGGCGATCGCTGTTCAATTAATCCACCAATATCTTGCATCTTTGTAGCGATATTCCAGGTTGTCGCCATGCTTAAAAAATTGCGTATAGATTTGCATGAAGGTCTCGAAAATACCCTGACTATTTTGCCCTACAAGCTGAAAAAGCACAATATCGTAGTGCTACGCGAGTACGAGGAAAACCTGCCGTGCATTCTTGCTCACGGAAGTGCTCTGAATCAGGTGTGAACCAATCTATAGCGGTTCTCACTTGGATGCAATACAATAACCACAATGTTTAAACCAGCCAATTATGTCACTCAAATTAACAGTTTCAAAAGCCT